>JAUVCH010000076.1 GCA_030595795.1 Gammaproteobacteria bacterium | reverse complement strand
GAGGCCAGAAACAGTCTCCGCGGAAAATCATTAATTAACGGTTTAGAATATAGTAGAAGGGCGACCAGAATACTGATCGCCCTTAGTTTAGTTACATTGTTAAGACTCTATTTGATCCAGGCAGACCAACGGGCTTTATTTGTTTTCATCCAGTCGGCAACAACGTCGTCAACCGATCGACCTTCCAGATCGACAGCCGCTACCATGGAGTTCATTTCAGAATCCGACATCTTCATCGCTCGAACCGCCTTATACGCACCCGGCCATTTCTTTTCGCCGTCTTTCCAACCGACTTTCTTGATCACACCAAAAGGCTTGCCACAATCGTAGGCCATATCCTTATTCAAACCCCATTCGGGTTTATTGTAACAATCATCTGTGTAAGGCGGGAATTCAACAAATTCACCTTCAAACTTAGCGGGCGCCCAATGAGGTGAATAGATCCAAAGCAAGATCGGAGCTTTGCGTTGATAGGCAGATTCGAGTTCGGCAAACAGAGCTGCATCCGTTCCCGCATGGACAACTTCAAAATCAAGCTCAAGCGCTTCGACACGTTCATCATCAAAACCACCCCAGGTTACTGGGCCGCCAAGATAGCGTCCTTTTGGGGCTGTTTCGGCAACAGAAAAGGCTTCAGCACAAGCATTCAGTGCTTTCCAATCGGGTAATCCTGGGCAAAGTTCCTTCATATACATTGGATACCACCATTCCTCCTTGGCCGACATACCAGAGGATCCTAAATCGACTGTCTTGCCAGTCGCAAAGGATTTATTCATGGCAACAGTCGCGGTGGTTTCCCAGAGTTCAGGTGCTATGTGAAGATCACCGGATTCGAGCCCAGCGAATTGAGCCAAATAGTCAGCTTGCACCAGTTCCACGTTATAACCGGCGTTTTTCAAAATCTCGGCCATGATATTGGCTGACAAGTACTGACCGGTCCAGTCGTGCAGAGTGATCTTAATGGGATCCTTCGATTCCACAGCGGCGTTAGCATTTAGATTGATTCCACCAAACAGGGAAATGGTGGCAACCAATCCCATAAGATTGCGGGTTAATCGTTTCATTACTTTGTCTCCTCTATTATTTTATGCATGGAAAAAATTACCATACCACCCGATACTAGCACGTAACTATTATCGCAAGAACCCCCCCGGTTCTGACCCATATCAACTCGGTTGTACCCTGGGCTCAAATACAGATACTTTCTGGTATACGCGTTATCTCGAAGCGCACCAGCCCTAGGCGATGCATCCCTCAACATCCCCCATAACATGCTGCCGCAACTCCGCAGGAACAATACACGCCTCCCCCACAGGGCACTTATCCAGATCACTCACAACACTGGCGGCGATAGCCTGAAGGCCAAACCTAACCTCATCATCTTTTAACATCTTGCGAATCAACTGCTTATCGACCCACTTAACAACACCTGATTCCATGACGGCATAAATCAGACCCGACTGGCAATCGACAAAACTAATCCGGGAAAGCTTTTTAGCGCATTGAGCTAGAAAATCCGTATTGGCTTCGGCGTTAAACTCACCGCCCGCTGGATAGACTTCGTCCGGATTACAGGCCTCAATATTTATTTTGGTATAACGCACGATGTCGAGCATACATTTAATATCGAGAATGAACATTTCGCTGTTAATACCAAAAGCAATAGTGCGTGGTTTATCCCCATAGGCAACGCTATTATCGAGAAATTCGTAAAAAACTTTTTTCTCTTTGTGCAGCGCCCAGGTAAAAAACAGATCAGGAATACCTTTAAAGGCTTCAATATTGTGGTCGAGTAGATCATCAACCGCTTTAAAGCGACCAACCTGAAGTCCCCTTTTCCAGGCGCGCTCGACTGTCGCTTCGGGTGGTGTTACCAGGAACAACAGGTAAACCGTATGCCCAAAACGGGTCAGTAGATTACTGCCCTTCTCGGTGCCAAGGCCATGCGCAAAGGTATTGAATCTAAATCGATCGATCAGCATATGCGATAAGCCACCATGCTGTGATTTGTATTTAATGTAACGATCAAATTTCTGATCGAGTATGGGTACTTCGTTTCCCGCCAGTGTACCCGCGTATCGGGTAGCCGGGCCTAGCGAATCATAGTCGAGCAAATATTTACGCCAGATGTCGGGGCTAATCAGTGCGAAGTCTCGCCAGTCGAGCCCCAGTTTTTCGGTGTGCTGGTGCTGCAATGGACGCATCGTACTTTTACCCGCCGCTGACGATCCTTTAACATTAATCAACACCGGCTCTTGTTGCGCGGGTAAAAGGCGATAACCTTCGTTGTCGGCAGCCTGTTGTATCCAGGGCGCGATTAATTCACCGATGAGTTCGCTACCATAATTGTTACAGACAAAACCCGTCACCAGGGAAACCAACAAGGCCTGGTCGCCCATTATGCGGCCATGTTTTATCAGGATGGCGTTAGCTACCTTATTTAGTTCAGAATACACCGACCGTTGGAGTGGGTCGTCGGCAATTTCTGATTTTTTATGCCAGTCAGCCAGAATTTGCTGATTGCGCATTTCCAGTGTTTCATAGACCGCTGGTTTCTTTGGTTTCTTTTCGTGTTGGAATAACCTCGTAAAGCTAAATCGCTTTTCTTCGCTGTCGGTAGCTTTCGATTTGGCGAACAGACTGATTGATAACTCGTCATCGACGATAGCGCGAACTCGTTGCTCGAAATCATCGAACCAGGCGGTGATCTCGGGCATTTTGGGCATGATGTACTGCTGATGAATTGTCGCCGCTGCATTTCGAAAATTGATACCGAGAGCTTCGTATTTCGAACCATCCGAAATATAAATATCTGCAGAAACGCGTATCAGCAACTCGTGAACGACGAGTCGTTGCGGTCGTATTCTAACCACCTGGTGAATACTCAGCCCGGTGAAATCACTGAGTTCTGTTGCCGTTTCAAGACTGGTGAAGACATTTTCCGGGCGGAACATGGTCGATAGCGGCAAATACTCCGCTGGCAGCGTCGACTCGATGCCGGGGTTCCAGGCGTTGGTCTTATCCTGCGCTGGATCCCTATCAACCATTACATCGAGGGCTGACTAACCCAGTGGACGCTCTTTAATATAAACCGACTCTTGCTGGATTTTTTGGTTCAGCAAACTAACGCAGGCATAAAGTGCTTTTAATGCTGGCGTCGCGACGCCAGTCATTTCACCGAGTTCGATAACAACACCCAGCATGCCGTCGATTTCCAGCGGCTTACCGGCTTCCACGTCCTGTAACATCGACGTCTTGTGCTTGCCAACACTGGCCGCACCGTCAATCCGTCGCTCGATGGTGACACGAAAAGATGCACCGAGCTTTTCAGCTATTTGCTGCGCTTCGGTCATCATCGTAGTGGCCAGCTCGCGCGTCAGTGGGAATTCGCAAATATCCACCAGCGTCGAATGCGACAGTGCGCTGATTGGGTTAAAGGTTAGATTACCCCAGAGCTTTAGCCAGATTTCGGAACGGATATCGCTGAGCACGCGCGACTTAAAACCCGCTTCTTCAAACAATGCAGAAACCATTTTCAAACGATCCGATTCGCTGCAATCCAGTTCGCCTACCGGAAACTTATCACCTTCGACATGCTGGATGACGCCTGGCTCCGCAATGCTTGCTGCGGGATAGGCGATACAACCGATAATATGTTTCGGATCAATACTACTGGCAAGCACCCCACCCGGGTCGACGGTTTCAACCGTACGGTTTTCATACTCACCGCCATTACCCTGAAAATACCACCAGGGAATACCGTTTTGTAATGCGACGATGACAGTATCTGGCCCGAGCATGGTTTTCATATCGTCAACCACAGATCCTATCTGGTGAGCTTTAAGCGCAAGCAACACAATGTCCTGAACACCGCATTCCTTCATATCGTTGGTTGCGAAGACATTTTTAACATTAGTCTCTTCACCGTTTTGGCGTAGCGTCAGACCATTTTCTTTAATCGCAGCGAGATGTGGCCCACGCGCAATCAGTGAAACCTCATGTCCCTGCTCGGCAATGCGAACACCCATGTAGCCGCCGATAGCACCGGCGCCAACAACACATACTTTCATGAATAAATACTCCGATTAAAATCGACTAAATAGATAAAAATAAATTTTCCAGAAGCAATTTTTATGCGCCGAGCATATGCCCTATTTTTAAGTCGCTCGAGGCCGCAAATTCAACGGCAGACACTTTCGCACCACCTGATCGCACTCTGGCAACCATGATACCACCAGCATCTCCGGCGGATACCAGAATACCGTCATCACCGATAGATTCGATCCGCCCAGCATCACCCGCGACACTATCGACGCGACGGCTATCAAAAATCTGCATGGTCTCACCATCGACCGTCGTCCAGGCACCCGGCTGCGGATTACCAGCGCGAATGATGTTATAAATATCGGCGGCAGGCTTGCTCCAGTCGATCTCTGCCTGTGCTTTACCAAACCAGGATTCGTAGCTTCCTTCATCGAGGTTCTGAACAATTTTCGGTGCGGTTCCAGCCTTAACCAGATCCAGCGATTCGATCATCGCATCGACTCCCATCGGATATAACTTTTTGAAATAGATATCGCCGAGGGTTTCATTGGGGCCGATTTCGCATTCTTTTTGCATTAAAATTTCGCCTTCATCCAGCCCATCATTTGGCCAGAATATACTCAAACCGGTGCGTGTTGAACCCATCGCGATCGGCCAGTTGATTGACGACGGACCACGGTGCATCGGCAGCAAGGAGGGGTGGTATTGAAACGAACCCAACCGAGGCGCATTGACCACCCCTTCAGGTACAAATAATAAAACATAAGCCATCATGCAAACGTCCGCTTCGAACGACTGCATTAGCTCTAATGCTTCGGGGGTTTTCCACGAAGCAGGCTGATGCACGGGCAAGCCTTTTTCCAAAGCTAGTTCTTTCAGCGGATCGAATGGCTTACCTTCTTTATCGGGGGCAGTACAGACCGCAATAATATCCTCATTTCGCTCGAGAAGACGTTCGAAAACCGCCCGACCAAAGGCCTGTTGTCCATGAACCACGATTCGCATAATTTTCTCCTCTGTTTTATTGGTACTTATACAGCGCCAGATTCATGAATTTCAGCAATCTCATCGGCGCTATAACCTAGTACGTCCGCTAAAATCTCGTCGGTATGCTCGCCGAGTAATGGTGAACGTGTGACTTCGACTTCGGAATCAGACAGTTTGATCGGGCAACCCACGGTTAGATACTTACCGCGTTCGGGATGATCGACTTCGACAATGGTTCCGGTTTCGCGAAGCGATGGTTCTTCGGCTATCTCTTTCATGGAAAGGATTGGGCCGACAGGTATATCGAGGGGATTACAAATATCCATGACTTCATATTTTGTCTTGGTCATGGTCCATTTTTCGATCTCTCCGAAAATACCGTTCAGTTTCGTTAAACGCGCCGGTGGCGTGGCGTATTCGGGATCTTCCTTCCACTCTGGCTTATCGATAACGTCGCAGATTTTCTGCCATACCGCTGCCTGGGTAATGAAATAAGTGTATGCATTCGGATCAGTTTCCCAACCCTTACATTTTAAGATTTTACCGGGTTGGCCACCGCCCGAATCGTTACCCGCTCTCGGGGTTGCTTCGCCGAATTCAACCCCTTCGCCATCCTGGGTATACTCTTTCAGCGGGCCATGCTGTAGACGCTGTTGATCACGCAATTTTACTCGGCAAAGGTTAAGCACACTATCCTGCATCGGCGCCAGAACTTTCTGACCACGTCCAGTTTTTTCGCGTTGCAGTAAAGCTGCTGTAATACCTAACGCCAGATGCAAACCAGTACCCGAATCACCAATTTGAGCGCCGGTAACCAGGGGTGGCCCGTCACGGAAACCAGTCGTTGAAGCTGAACCACCAGCGCATTGCGCGACGTTCTCATAAACCTTGCAGTCTTCATAAGGACCAGGGCCAAAACCTTTGACCGACGCCATGATCATACGCGGGTTTAATTCCTGGATTCGCTCCCAGCTAAATCCCATTCGATCAAGTGCGCCGGGTGCAAAATTTTCGACTAACACATCGCATTCTTTCACCAGACGTTCGAGCACTTTCTTTCCGGTTTCGTTTTTCGAATTTAGTGTTAGTGAGCGTTTATTATGATTTAACATGGTGAAATAAAGGCTATCCGCTCCTTCCACATCGACTAGCTGCTTGCGCGTGGCATCACCGACGCCGGGACGTTCGACCTTGATCACGTCGGCTCCCATCCAGGCTAGCAGTTGCGTACAGGTGGGTCCCGATTGAACGTGGGTGAAATCCAGGATTTTGAGTCCGTCGAGTGCTTTTGACATATTTAACCTCTAACCTTAAAAAATTACTTATACATAGTTTGCGCTTTGGTACCCGGCGCATATTCGTTCGGGTCTACCCAAACGTTGACCACCGCACATTTGCCGGTTTTGGCAATGGCTTCACGCGCTCGCTGCATCGCTGGCTGTATCTCCTTGGCTTCGTGAACTTCTTCACCGTAGCCACCGATCATTTCGCCGAATTTAGAGAATGGCACGTCACCAAGCTTGTTACCGATATCGCCGCGCTCCTGGCCGTATTTAGCCAGCTGGCCGTAGCGAATTTGATTCATCGCTGAATTGTTACCAATCACTGCCAGATAGGGTGCGCCAAATCGCTGCGCGGTTTCCATGTCGAATGATGTCATGCCGAAGGCACCATCTCCGTACAGACATACTACCTCTTTATCGGGATGCGCCAGCTTAGCGGCCATGGAAAAACCAGTACCGACACCAAGCGAACCGAGGGCCCCCGGATCCATCCATTGCCCTGGATTACGCGGCCGAACGGCCTGCGCCGAAATGGTGACAATATCGCCGCCGTCACCGATGTAAATGGTGTTTTCACCGAGAAATTCATTGATTTCATAGGCTAAACGATACGGATGGATCGGGCTTTGATCCGTGGTGAACATCGGCATCAATTTTTCCAGCTTGGTGGCTTCGATTTTTCGCAACTCATTCATCCAGCTTTGACGCTCCTGTTTCGCGCTACCATCGATCCGGCCCGACGCAGCCTGTTCGACTGCAGCCAGTATTGATCCCGGATCACCAACCAGGCCCAGGCTGATATCGCGATTTTTACCAACGGTCGCGTAGCTTTGATCGATTTGCACCAGAGTGGCGTCTTTGGAAATGCGTTTGCCGTAACCCATTCTGAAGTCGAAAGGCGTACCAACAATTAGAATGACATCGGCGTTTTTGAAGGCATCACTACGCGTACGATCAAAATGATGCGGGTCACCCTGCGGTAACATGCCACGACTGGCGCCATTCATGTAAGCCGGAACATCGAGAGAACGCACAAAGCTAATTGCCTTATCCTGGCTTTGAGAAGCCCAGACTTGCTGACCAAGCAAAACTGCCGGACGCTTTGCATTGACTAGAATGTCAGCCAGTTTCTCAATATCGGCTGGATCGCCAATCGATTTCACAGAGGCACGATATGAACCTGGTTTCGGAATAATGGCCGATTCAATCGGGATTTCACGATCAAGAATGTCGCGTGGAATTTCGAGATACGAAGGCCCATAAGCACCGTTGAAACATTCTCGCGCTGCCATCGATATCATATCGGCGATACGTTCGGTAGAAAATACTCCAGAGGCAAATTTGGTAATCGGCGTCATCATGTCGACATGAGGCAGATCCTGTAGCGAACCCATCTTGTGCTGAGATAGCGAGCTTTGACCGCCGATATGTAGGATGGGACTTTCGGAACGAAATGCGGTGGCAACACCAGTAACGGCATTAGTACAACCGGGACCCGCAGTAGTGACAACGCAGCCGAGCTTGCCGGTTTGACGAGCATAACCATCGGCAGCATGTGCGGCAGTTTGTTCATGACGCACGTCGACGATGCGAATACCTTCGTCCAGACAGCCATCGTATATATCGATGATATGCCCACCACAAAGGGTGAAAATAGTATCAACGCCTTCCGCTTTAAGCGCTTTGGCAACCAGATGGCCACCAGAAATTACAGAGCCATCTTTAGTTTTCTGTTTTAGCGTATCGCTAGCAGTATCTGAATTACTCATTGTTTACCTCGTTCTACAGCCCGGTTAAAAATCCTGATCTGGGCCGTGGTGGCTGAGTACCATTGACCAGTGTTAGCAAATAGGCTTTGCCCTTTTCATTCCAGATAGTCCACAAACTTATCGACATGCCTTGCCAGTTCAAGCGCATGGTCTCTTACTAACTGTTCCACATGGTAAGGATCACGCTCCTCTAGTGCCTCGATAATCCTGATGTGGTCTATCACCGAGCGAGACAAGCGATCCCGTTCTTTAATCGTACTCGCGCGTATCGCACGCATATGGAAAAAAAGTTGATCCGACATCTGTGTGATCAACGGGGATTTCCCCAACCTGATAATCATCTGATGAAACTCGATATTGGTTTCCGAGTACTCATCTATGTGTGCCCTGGTCTCCTCCGTACTATCGTAGGTGGTGTACAACTTTCTCAACTCGGCAATTTCCCCGTCACTCGAACGGGATGTTGCCAGCCTCGCTGCCATACTTTCCAAAGCCGCCCAGACATCAATCATGTCCAGTATTTCTTCCTTTGTTTTTCTGACGACGAATGTTCCACGTCGCGCTATATTCTGTACCAGGCCTTCCTGTTCGAGACGCGATATCGCTTCTCTCACCGGCGTCCGACTAACACCCAATTGCTCTCCAAGCGCACGTTCATCGAGCCGACGGGGCTCCTCGTTCGAATAAATATCCATTTGCCCGATAATTTCTTTTAAAGCCTCATAGACTCGCGTCTTTAAAACTTTCGCTGGCTCTAACGGCGTTATTCCAAGCGACTTCATTCTTAATTATCTCCAGAAAAATGATGTCGATTTATTTTGGTATACAATATACCGACAATTGACATTGATCAAGTTTAGAATTGTATTCAAGACTATTTTTTTCTAATCCTGTCATACCCTATTTTGAAAAGTGGCAGGAATAGAAGTAACAGTGCCGTAATCATGATCGGGCCGGCGTAGGTTCGTTCAAAAAAGATCATGAAGGAACCATCACTGATGATCAGCGATTGACGCATTGCGGGTTCTGCCAACGGGCCCAGCACGATAGCGAGAACCGCAGGAGCCAGTGGGTAATCCAGCTTGCGCATCAGGTAACCGACGATACCGAAAGATATCATCAGCCAGACATCATGCATACTTTGGGTCGGCGCATATCCGCCAATTAAGCAGAGAATGAAAATAATCGGGGCAAGAATAGTAAAAGGCGTTTTTAGGATTTGAATAAATACAGGGATAAATGCGATATTAATAATCACTGCGAACAGGTTAGCGGCATACAAAGATGCGATTAAACCCCAGACAAATTCACTGTGATCGGTAAATAATCTTGGCCCTGGCTCCAGTCCCCAGATAACCATACCACCCAATAGAATGGCCGTGGTTGGGGAACCAGGAATACCAAGGGTTAACATCGGCAACATTGAGCCGGTACTCGCGGCATTATTGGCCGCTTCGGGAGCACAAACACCCTCGATTGCACCCTGGCCGAATTTATCAGGATCCTTGGAAATTTGCTTGGCGATACCATAAGCCATTAACGAACCTGGTGTTGCACCCGCAGCCGGTAAAATGCCTACAAAATAACCCAGTATCGAGCCCATTAGCATAGTTTTCCAGATACCAACCAGTTCGCGCAAGTTGGACATAGTCCGCGCTATGGTCACAGTGGCTTCGGATAGCATACTCTTACCGCCAGCGAGTGCATTTTCCTCGACGGTCCATAGCATTTCGCCGATGCCATAAATGCCAATCGCCAGTACGAGAAAGTTTACGCCATGTAAAAATCCGGTGATATCCCACAACACCAGGCGCGGTTCACCTGAAATAATATCGAAGCCTACCGCACTCAGCACCAGGCCGATGGCAATGGAAAAAACTGTCTTGAATATATCATCGCCACCCAGGCCAACAAAGGTCGCAAAGGCGAGCATCATCAGGGCGAATTCTTCCGGGGCACCGAATACCAGAGCGATATGCGCCAGCGGTGGGGCGAAGAATGTAAACAATACAACTGAAATCGAACCACCAACAAAGGACGCAACCGCAGCGCCGGTCAAAGCTTTATCGGCTAAACCTTGCTTGGCTAAAGGTCGTCCGTCAAACGTGGTTGCGACCGCAGTCGACGCACCTGGAATTCCGAGCATGATCGATGAAATTGCACCACCATACATCGCGCCATAATAAATCGCCGCGAGAAAAATAATCGCACCAGTCGGGGGCACCAGGAAGGTGAGCGGCAATAATATAGCAACACCATTAACCGAACCCAGTCCGGGCATAGCACCGATAAACAACCCCAGTGCGCAACCACCGATAATCAGCGCTAAATTTAAAGGCTCGAATACAACGAGAAAGCCGTTACCAAGGAGTCCTAAAATTTCTAACATATTGTTATCTCTTTTATCAATTCGGGGGCGAAATGAAACATCTAGAAAAATATCTTATAGAGCGGTATAAACAGAGGTTCAGTCAAACCCTTGGGAAGAATTATCTTCAATGTAATCTCGAAGAAATAAAAAATGACAACAGGGATGAGAATTGTCAGAGTTGCCGTTAATCGCCAACTATGTTTACCCATGAATCTTAAATAGAAAATCAGGAATAATGGAAGTGAGCCGTAAATTCCAACAATGGAAAATAGACCGACAGTCACAATTAATGCGGCCGCTACTGCAGCGACATCACCCAGCACATGTGATTGAATATAAATCCTCGTAGAGGATGCAATGGGTCCATGCTTGCGCGCCCAATTAAACAGTATTCCAACACAGGATATCAACATAACGGTGGACAACCAGAATGGCCAGGCGCCGCCTCCAGGACCTTCATCTTCGATCCAACCAATTGGAAGTTCGTTACTTTTGACCATAAGGTAGATGGAAAAAACGCCCATCATCAACGCCATTAACAATTCTGCGGTACGAACCGTCATGATAAAAATCCCCCGATCTACCCTGGACAGGTATTGATAAATTTTAAGTAATTGTGGTGTTAGCGGGACAGCACAAGACAGCCGCTTTTACCGGAATACGAGCATGTAGCACCTCCCTGTGCCACACAAATACAACAAACTAAATAAAACCCTACTTAATGGCACCCATGTTTCTAAGCATTACTTCATGGATATCACGCTCTTTCTTCCAGTAGCTCATGAGTGCATCACCTTGCAACAGGTCACCCTGCAAACTCTTCTTGGTGCGGTATCCCTGCCATTTCTTTGAGTTGAAGACCTTTTTGAAAAGCCCCTGATAATATTCAGCGGCTTCTTTACTCATGCCAGGCGCACCAACAACGGTTCGCTGCATGTAGTAAACGTAGTCCTTACCCAGCTCCTTGAAAGTAGGAGCATCTGGGAACAGTGGTAGACGTTTATCGGTGAAAGAAGCCAGCGCCTTAGTGGTTCCAGCTTCGTAAAAGCCCAACTGTTCTGAAGGATTGTTTACGGTTGAATCAGCGTTCTTACCGGCCAGTTCTTTTGCAACCTTACCACCACCTTTGTAAGGAACATATTTCATGTTCAAGTCGTAGGCCGTATTAAGGAAATCGGTTAACAGGTTATCTTCCGAATTCTTACCTGTGCCAGCCATGATCCATTTTTTACCTTTGGCCTTAGCGGCTTTAGCAAAATCAGCCATATTATTGATATCTTTACGATCTGAATGAACCCATAACAGGAAGGTATCTTCCGCCATGCGCGCAACAGGCGTAAAAGTTGTGATGTCGATTCCGAGTTTAGGTTGACGTAATGGCGTAGTGTAAAAACTGTTAAGAGTAAACATGAGGGTGTGGTTATCACCTTTTTTACCATTGAGATGCACCAGTGCTTCTGCGCCTGAACCACCCGGTTTGTTAACCGGTGTAAATGGTACTGGAGCCATTTTTTCTGAAGCAATTATGCTTTGTATAAGGCGTACAGCTTTGTCTGCACCACCACCTTTACCGGCCATGACGACAAATTCTACTGGTTTTTGGGGTTCCCAGGCGGCTTGCCCGATCAATGGCATCGTCGCCAGGATCGCGCCAGCACCAATGGTACAGGCCATTTTCGTGAGAGCGTGTTGAGTTTTTAACATTATCTTTATCCTCCAAATATATTACTGACCGAAAACCGGCCTACTTTTATTAATGTTTCTAACGCTTACGTTAAAAACATCTTGCTTCAGGAATAATAATCAAATTCCTGTGGGTCTCGATAGTTAACTTAATTATCGAATTCGAATATGCAGGTATACCACCTAAAGCACACTTTAGACAATGATCCTTCTGTGATACCTGCATACATCACTTTAATGATATAAACCTAAATGCCCACTGAATGACCGCTTAACTTCCAACATAAGCCCTGTCCGCTTCACCTATTCGTACAGTACGACTAACCTAAATTAATTTCTGGTATACAATATGCCAAAAAGAAATCTACCCCTACCCGATTTAAATGTAAAGCACTTTAATAGTCACTTTCAACTAATCATCTATCAGCGAGTCGCTCGTTATCCGGATAAACACTAACACTGGGAACCGTGCCATTGAGCAAATCCTGTTGAATTTCGGTCCAATATTGAGTTGTGAGCAAGTTGTGGTGGCGACGCGCAAACATATCGCTTAAACAACGTTGGGGAATACACAAACCCGAAATCAATTCTTCTGGTAGAAATACCACGCCATCTTCGAAATACCAGTCGGGAATATCTTCTTCGCCATCTTCCCGATCAAGATTAGTCCTGATTTTCACCTCGGTTAAGTCCTCTAACGCATCGTAATCAAATAAATACACCTTGGAATAAGAACCGATACCGTAATTTCGGGCGTCCAGATCACGGTTAAATATATTGGCCGCCGCATTATTCTTAATGCAGTAACCAAGATTCGCTATCGCCGTTTCTGCCTGTTTTTCGGTTGCAGATTCGAGATATACCGGTAAAGGGGTCAACTTTATTTGCACAATCAAATATTTAAAAACAACATCGTCATCGACCAGGGAAACAGTTTCCGAGGCCTCGTTTAATAATTCCTCGAGTAATGGCGCAGAAAACCATCGTCTATCGAGCCGAATTTTGTAAAAGATAATATTATCGAGCATGCTGCCAGTGCGGTTAATTTCGTGAATGCGGGTATATTTTCGAATCACCGATTCAACACCACCGAACTCACCCCACTTATAACTTTTAGTCGGCTTATTGCGAATAACCTTCAAATTATAGGCCGAGTCTTTGGCTGCAAACCCCATAGCCACCGTACCGGGTGAGCCGACTGCCGTCTCCAGACCAACTTCGCTGGTACTTAATTCCGATTCCAGATCGCTCATTACAGCCACTTTCCCAAGGTGGTTATAACCGATAGTCGAATAATGCAAGCCTAACGGGCGGCGCGGCATAATGCTTTTCAAAAGCGCGCTCACCTGATGATAATAACTACTGGTGACATGGAAATTAGCCAGCGCCGAACTGAATATATTATGCGCGTAGGTTTCGCTGGTGAGCACCGCATCAACATAGATTCCAGACTCATCATTTAGCAATGCAATAATCAATGGGACAAAATTACCGCTATCGAAAATCATCCGCCCTACCAGATAAGCACCTTTATTTCGGTAGAAACCGGCATTAATCATTTCTACTTTTACCAGTCGATCCGCTCTGTGACGAGAGCGAGACAGGTTTTCCACAATGCGCTGAAGAACCCGTTGTCGTTCAGCAGGCATATTCCCATAACTTCGAATGAACCGAGGAATCTTCAAAATCGATTCGATAACCTCTTCGGTCAACTCCGATACGATCTCATAAGAGCGAAGAACTTCGGAATAAATAGCGCCATCTAAGGAGGTCATTTCGGAAAACGAATAATCCGCAGCATGCCATTCATCCCGATAAATCTTGCGGCGCAGGGAATGCAGATAGGCTTTGCCAACATCCTCGGCGTATTCATTTTTTATTAAATCAAGGTAATGAGTTTCTATCGCCTGCCAGCTTTCGCTGTCTCCCTCTATCTCGGGGTAGGTCTGCTGCAACCGCTTACTCACATCAACGATACTGATGCTATATAGTGACAGCCGCCTCGAACTAACTTGAACCGAGCTGGCAAAATCTCGCTTCTCGAAGGCAATTTTAGCCAAATCGATAATTATCAGAAATTCTTTATAAAAGAGGCTGTACTCTTCGTACAACCATCGCGATACCGTTGGAACTAACTCTTTTTCTAGCACGGACAGGCTCTCAATGTCGGTCATCTGTTTAGACAATTCATCTTCAAATCTTATAAAAAATTAATAATCAATCTTGAAATCGTAAAGCACATCAATACTATTCATGGTATACAAAATACAAAAAACTATCGACAGATTTACTACAAGCGTAAATCTTCATATAACAAATCATGAGGAAAAAACATGTCTACACAGTGGGTAAGATATCAACAGGGTGACCAGCAGGGCTTCGGCAAATTAGAAGATCAAACCATCCACTGCCACAGCGGCGATATGTTCGGAGAGTCACAACCCACTGGAGAAGCTCTCCCACTACAGGAAGTAACATTACTCGCGCCCTGCCAGCCCAGCAAAATAGTCGCGATGTGGAATAACTTCCATGAATTAGCCGAAGCACAAAATCTAACGCCCCCTGAGTTCCCATTTTATTTTATTAAACCGAAAAGCTGTGTGTCGCATCACGGTGCCGAAATCATCCACCCAGAAGGCTATGACGGCAGACTCATCTATGAAGGCGAACTCGGTGTGGTCATCGGCAAAACCTGCAAAAACGTCAGCCGTGAAAAAGCGGCCGATTACGTGCTTGGTTATACCTGCGTGAATGACGTTACCGCGATACACCTGTTATTCAAGTACGAAGCCTTTCCGCAGTGGACGCGTGCCAAGAGTTTCGATGGCTTTGGTGTTATCGGCCCTTGTATCACCGAACTCGACAACCCAGATTCACTGGTGATCCGCACGCTGGTTAATGGTGAAGAGCGTCAAAATTACCCGGTAGCGGATATGTTTTTCTCGCCGCTCGACCTGGTCAGCCTGATTTCGGGCGATATGACTTTAGAGCCTGGAGATGTCATAGCCTGCGGAACTTCACTGGGCGTGAAAACCATGAAACCGAATACCAGCGTTGATGTTGTTATCGATGGCGTGGGTACTTTGACCAATCACTATCAAATGGATTCCTGAATTCATAATACTGCGTGCTGACCATAAAAGCCGATTTATCGAGTAATTTGGGATAAGATGGCAGCTTGAACTGAATTATCATAATTATTAAATATTAATCCCAGGGATTGCTGATGAACCTACACGAATACCAATCGAAAGAACTCTTCCGCAGCTATGGCATTCCAGTGCCGGATGGCAAAGTGGCGTTTTCTGCTGACGAAGCAGTCGCAGCGGCCGAATCTTTAACCACCGATAGAGTTGTCGTCAAAGCGCAGGTTCACGCCGGTGGCCGCGGCAAGGCCGGTGGCGTCAAACTGGTCGATAGTGCGGCTGAGGCTGGCGAATTCGCTGGTTCATTACTCGGCACTAATCTGGTGACCTTCCAGACCGATGCCAACGGACAACCGATAAATCGAATTCTGGTCGAAGAAACCTGCGATATCGCCAACGAGCTATATTTAGGCGCCGTACTTGACCGCTCGAAACGACGCGTAGTCATCATGGCCTCTACTGAAGGCGGCGTCGAAATCGAAAAAGTCGCACATGAAACACCTGAGAAAATTCTCAAGGCGACCATCAACCCGCTGGTTGGCATCATGCCTTACCAATGTCGCGAACTGGCCTTTGGCCTCGGTTTAAGCGGCGACCAGATCAAGCAATTTACCAAACTGCTCACCGGTCTCGGTAAACTCGTGGTTGAAAAAGACCTCGCGCTGGTAGAAGTCAATCCGCTAGTGATTACCAGCAGTGGCGATCTGCTCTGCCTCGACGGCAAGATCAATATCGACAGCAACGCATTATTTCGTCATCCTGATCTGGTCGAGATGCGCGATAAATCTCAGGAAGACGAGCGCGAAAATCGCGCCGCTGATTGGGACCTCAACTACGTTGCACTCGACGGTGAAATCGGTTGTATGGTGAATGGTGCTGGTCTAGCAATGGCAACCATGGATATCATCAAACTCAGTGGTGGCGATCCAGCCAATTTTCTCGACGTAGGCGGCGGAGCAACCAAAGAACGCGTCGCCGAAGCGCTTAAAATCATTTTATCCGACGATAAAGTGAAAGGTATTTTGGTGAATATTTTCGGCGGCATCGTACGCTGCGATCTGATTGCCGAAGGCATTATCGCCGCAGTCGCCGAAGTGAATATATCGGTCCCCGTGGTAGTTCGTCTCGAAGGTACCAAGGCACCCGAAGGCACCGAATTATTGAATAATAGTGGTCTCAACCTGATCGCAGCACAAGACCTCGGAGAAGCTGCCGCGAAGATCGTCGCTGCGGTGGAGGAATCAAAATGAGCGTATTAATCAACAAAGACACCAAGGTCATTTGCCAGGGTTTCACCGGTAAACAGGGTACTTTCCATTGCGAGCAGGCAATCGCTTACGGAACTAAAATGGTCGGCGGCGTAACCCCCGGCAAAGGCGGACAAACCCATCTCGACTTACCCGTTTTTAACACAGTACGCGATGCGGTAGAGACTACCGGTGCCGACGCCACAGTAATCTACGTTCCCGCAGCATTCTGTAAAGACTCCATCATCGAAGCAGCAGAATCAGGCGTTGGCTTGATCGTCTGCATCACGGAAGGTATTCCAACCCTCGACATGCTAGTGGCCAAGATTGCGGTCGAGCAAAGCGGTGCGCGGTTAATCGGCCCCAACTGCCCAGGAATCATTACGCCCGACGAATGCAAAATCGGCATTATGCCGGGTTCGATTCACATGGCGGGTAAAGTTGGCGTGGTATCACGTTCTGGAACCCTGACTTACGAATGCGTGAAACAGACCTCCGACCTGAATTACGGCCAGAGTACCTGTATCGGTATCGGTGGCGACCCTATTCCGGGTACCAATTTCATCGACGCATTAGCCCTGTTTGAAGCCGACCCGGATACCAAAGCCATCCTCATGTGTGGCGAGATCGGCGGTAGCGCCGAAGAAGAAGCGGCTGAATTTATCCAGAGCAATGTTAGCAAACCCGTGGTGTCATACATCGCCGGTGTCACCGCACCCAAAGGTAAGCGCATGGGACACGCCGGTGCAATTATTGCTGGTGGTAAAGGCACTGCGGCGGAGAAATTTGCCGCGCTCGAAAAAGCTGGAGTACACACCGTTCAATCACCTGCCGAACTTGGCAAGGGCGTGCAGCAAGCTACTGGCTGGTAGCCGCACAGCTATCGAACTCGCCCAGCCTGTTAGTCGTTGACGGGTTGGGCGGGGTTTAATCCTCTCTAAGAGAAGATGGCGTACTCATTCGGGTTATTTCAGCCAGGGATATGCATCGTAAAGAGAGAGCGACTTATGAAAAAGCTTAAGAAAATACCTAACTTTAAAACAGAGAAAGATGAGCGTGAATTCTGGGAAAGCCATGATTCAAGCGAATATTTAGATTTGAGCAAAGCTGAACGCGTTGTGTTACCAAACCTTAAGCCCTCAACTAAGACTATTTCAATAAGATTACCCGAAGGCTTATTAGACCGTATAAAAATAGAAGCTAATAAACGAGATATGCCATATCAATCTCTTATTAAAGTCTGGCTTGCAAAGGAAATTCAGGAAAGTCGTTAATCATTATTGGGCATTAACGTCGCGCTTCAGCGGCGTGTTTTTTACGTCTGCTTGAGCTAATTGTTAGGCTAATTTACGTCAAGAGAATGGAATGAAAAAAATACGCCCTCAACATAATATTGCCCGTCTTTTTCCATCAAATCATCTGTTTCTTCCCATGTAAAATAGTCTATCATTTTATTATTTTCACCAGATACCTTTGTCATGATACATCTTCTATCATAAGGACTCTCTACCATTGCAGTATGGTTTGCTTCAATAATTTTTCGGTCTACACGCTGACATAGTTGCCCCATGTATATTTTGTTTTCAATATGATCGCAGTGAATAAAATCAGTCTTACATATTGAACATTTACCTATAGTTTCTGTATGTCCAGGACTGTTATATAAAGACCAGCCAGGAAAGACGGCATGTTCAATGCATTCAAACTGATACTCCATGTTTCGTATACCATCATAATCGGCAATCTTTATAGCTATTTCAATATACTCTTGTGCATCTATTAGACTGCACCATGCACTTTGATATTTTTCATCTTTCAATTCAATCCATAATTTAAGAGATGATGCCATTGAATTTAACATGCATTGAAAATGGAAAAATTGGTTTGCTATATGCTCATCTTCTTTTTGTATTGCCTGCTGTTTATAACCTTTAATTACCTGTATTTGTTCTTGACACTCAGTATATTTTTTCTTCTGTATTTCCTCAGACCTTGTAAAAGAATTATATTTTGCACAGGAATCTATAAATTCATCATATGAGTCTTTAATTTCAGTAAACGTTATATTTTTATTCGCCATTATTAGTTTTTTTGGAAATTTCCTGTATTGCCCCATTTATTTCTGCTAATCCACTTACATCGCCGTTGTATGATAGCTCTGTATATTTTTCGTCATCAGTTTCTTTATAAATAATTTTTAATGATGCTTTAGAATTAGGTGTGTTACCGCCTTTAACAAAATCTGTAATGTAATTGACGATTATTCCATTTAATATGGAAACGATCTCAGGTGTATGGTTTAAAGCAATGGAGGATATTAAAATCACAGGACCGAACCACTCCGCAGCCCTTTGGTCAAATAGGACTTCTGGTTCATTCAAATAACCAATATCGATTTTGTCTTTTGCGTATTTATAGAAAGATAATGAGCTTGCGTGGTATTCGTGATCTTTATCTTCTGTGTAATTAACAGGAAGAATTGTTATCTTGTGCTTATCAGTATCAAAACTGGGTGGGTCTATAGTTTTCGTTGAAATACTCACTTTATCTCCATTATGTTTTTTAAAGCCTGACGCCACCAGCAGGAGTGGCAACACCTGAGCGGAGCGTCAGTTTTGGCATCCCTCTGGCTGGACTGATTATGTGTTGAAATTAGTAAAAACCTCTTTATATTGAAAATTAATATACATCATTCTCAAATTTTTCTAGTTTATCGAAATTAACTACTATCCCATTATTCAATTGTATGATAAGTATTTTGCTGTGGTTATCACTACGACCTGTTATTTTTTCTGTACTTTTCATGTAGTAATATTTCCAGATTTCAATATTATTATTTTTTATTTCTTTTTCTCTTGGCTCTCCAAATAACAGCATTAATTCAGATTTTGTTGTTTCACCATTTCTAATATGTTTTGCACTTCCAAGATTAAAGTCTTGACCAACAATGCTCGCACAGCTTGATAATATAAAAAGACAAATTAATACAATAACTTTATTCATGCTCCCTCCTTCTCGGTTGCATTGTACTTTAGAATTATTTACACATAACGTCGCCAATCACTGGAGAGCGATTGAGCGAATCCGTGTGCATTGGCCTTGTATGCTATGACTTTCTATTTTTCCACCAGCGTAGCAACTCATTCACATTAACCCCTATACCCATAAAGTTTGGTTTTATTTCAATTATGTCATTACCGGTTGCTGAATTTTCATTTGAAATATTAGGAGTGTTATTGAGATATAATTGCCCTTCATAACTTAAACCACTATTAACTAGTATGAGATCATACCAGTGATTACCAGACCAGTTCTCTTTTACAAAAGAAAATGAATCTAACCAATTTTGTTGATTTGCATGAACTAGAACTTTAGCAACTGATTGAAAATCCTTTCTGTCAGATTCAGATACACTTACGGGTTTAAATGTTTTCTTTCCATCATCAATTTCTTTGAGTAGTTGTCTAATAAAATCCATAACTATTCCGATTAATTCCTAGGCTAACGACCAAGCTGTACGGTGCAAATGAAGCGTAGTTTGCATACGAACGAGCGCCTTGTCAGGCCACAATTTACCTAAGTTAAAAATTAAAAAAACTATTTGTCTTAGAAACATATGGCGGATCACTAACAACGGTGAGTGGTAAAATGGTAAGCATACCTAGATAGGTGTGCTGCCCGGTATATGTTGATGCGTCACTTGGATCTGTTAAAGATTGTGGATTTCCAATTTTGAATTCAGTTCCAAGGCCAAGTAGGTATTCATCCTCGTTCGACCCTTGTTTAGCTTCCATTAAAGCCATTGCGGTTCCAGCAGGACAGGTAATCTCTAAAACAACAGGATCATTTCTGGGCGTGAAAGAATGTATCTTATCGGGACTTCCAGAGGCAGACATGTGGGCGCTATATCTAAATGTTTTATGTTCGAGTGCATTTAAAATTGGCCCCGTAAATTCTGAGCGTGATGTCATTCGATAAAGAACTAGGTC
>JAUVCH010000029.1 GCA_030595795.1 Gammaproteobacteria bacterium | reverse complement strand
AGCTGGGCAGAGGAAAGCCGGGCATTGATTAATGCCTATGGCCGGTTGTTGTCTAACGAACAGATTGACTATGCTCTGGTAGCGGAGATGCTGGTGTTACCCGGTGAAAAGTACCTCGGGGAAATGCTCGAATCGGTGGATGTTCATAAGGTTAGACAAGTGAGGGAGTCGGTAAAAAAGGCGATATCCAAAGAGCACGAATCATCGATGTTGGAGCATTATCGGACATTAAGTCAGACGGGTGACTACGAAATCACCCCCGACGAAATTGCCAAACGACGGTTAAAAAATACTTGCCTGTCCTATTTGCTGACGTTGGAGAAATTAGAGTATTTTGAACTTTGCCTGAGTCAGTTCGATGCGGCAGACAATATGACCGACCAGATCGCCTGCTTGCTGGCAATTGTTCATTACCCAAATAATATCCGTGATCAGATCGTCGAAGGGTTTTATCAACAATGGCAGGATACCGCGTTGGTGGTTGATAAATGGTTTAGTGCTCAAGGCGCTTCTTATACCGACGGTTCTCTGCAATCGATTATCCCTTTATTTCAACACGAGGCTTACAGAATTAATAACCCTAACCGGGCGCGATCATTACTCGGCGCGCTGATCGGTAATTCCAGTGCATTCCACCAGGCCGATGGCGCCGGATACCAGTTTGCTGCCGACCGAATTGTTGAACTCGATGCCATCAATCCGCAGGTTGCCACGCGAATGGCGAATGCCTTTGTGCACTGGAAAAAACTTATCCCGGCTCAGGGCGCGTTAATGAAGCGGCAAATCGAAGCTATGATCGGAAGTGGTCAGTTGTCTAATGATTTACACGAGCTGTTGAGCACCAGCTTACAGGATTAATGCGGGTGGCCAGCGAGGTAGACCTGATATTACCGGGCCTGTTTAATCTACCTGCTAATGAACTTGATCCCGATTTTGTTGACAGGCAATTGCCATCGCTAAGCTATTTACTCAGGTTTGGTCATCGACAGCCCAATACTTTATTTGAGATGGATTCCGTTTTAGCCGATTGCCTCGGCATTGATGCTTCCCGGATATTGCCATTTGCTAGTGCCTTTGCTGGAGAGAAAGACGCTCGACAAGGAAAACAGGTGCTTTTTCGAGCTGTCCATCTAAAACCAGATATACGTAATGCTTTTGCTATTCCATTGGATGATACTGAAGAAACTAAAAAGGATATAGATATACTAATCAATGATTTAAATGAACTATTTAAACAGGATTGTGATATTAATGATATGGGTGATGGGCTTTGGTTAATGCGTCTCAGCGGGTGCCAGCCACCCTCGCATTACCCGCATTACTTATCCGTCGTTGGGCGTAAGGTCGACCAGTATATTGAGCAGTCACGTGCCGCCTTGCCGTGGTATCAATTGATGAATGAAATGCAGATGTTTCTGCATTCGCACGAGGTGAATCAAAAACGTTTACTGGAAGGTCGTTTGCCGATTAATAGCCTCTGGTGCTGGGGAGCAGGAGAGTTTATTAAACCGCTGTCCACGCATACTTGCTGGTATTGCGATGAGCTGACGTTGAAAGCCTACGCCGAAATAGCGGATATCGAGCATCGGCCGGTTTCGATGGTTGCCAACGAGGAATTAATCGATAACGCCCTCATTGTTGATCTGAGTCTGTTGGATGCTTTGAAGTCTCCTGGCGATCAGGATTTGTCAAAGTTACTGCTGAGGCTGGAAACAGGTTTATTCGAACCTTTGTTAAAACAGGTAAAGGCTGGCCAAATTAAGTTACAACTGAGACCGGGCCATGAACATAATCTGATGATATCGAGTTCTTCACGATACCGATTCTGGAAAAAGCCCACGAACCTAATCGACTGGCTGGTCTGAAATGAAGCAGTTAATTGAGCGTCGCTATGACGAAGGCAAGTTACAGCGACTGGGTGATTTGCACCCTGTCTTTAAACGAGTATTAGCCAGCAGAGGGATTTCGTCGCCGGATCAGATGGATTTCCAACTGGCTAAAATATTACCACCAGCATCGATTCGTAACATCTCCGAGGCTGCTGAGTTACTCGCGAACTGCGTTCAACAGGAAAAACAGGTAGTGATTTTCGGTGACTACGACGCCGATGGTGCTACTAGTACCGCCCTTTGCGTTAGAGCACTAAATTTAATAGGGCATAGCAAAATAGACTACCTCATGCCCGACCGCTTCCTTGAAGGTTATGGGTTATCACTTTCTGCTGCTGAGCGAATCCTTGATTTGAAACCTGATTGCGTCATCACAGTGGATAACGGTATCGCCAGCTTTGATGGCATTGGCCTGTTAAGACAGCATGATATCGAAGTTATAGTCACCGATCATCATTTACCTGCCAGTGAATTACCCAATGCTTCGGTCATTGTTAATCAGAATGCCTGGGGAGAGCCGCTCGAGGGTCAAAACCTCGCCGGTGTTGGCATTGCTTTTTATTTGATGTTGATGGTTCGAAGCGAGCTAAGAGATCTGGGCTGGTTTAGTAATCAACGCCCGGAACCAAACCTGGCCTGCTGTCTCGATCTGGTAGCGATAGGTAGTATTGCCGATCTGGTGCCACTCGACCATCTCAATCGAATTTTGATTCACGAGGGCCTGAAGAGAATTCGAGGCGGTGCCTGCACAGAGGGTATTAAATCACTCGTCGAAATCTCTGGTAAGCATCTCGATAATTTTACCAGCACCGATATTGCCTTTTCGATTGCACCCAGAATTAATGCTGCCGGACGACTGGACGATATGACCATAGGAGTCCAGTGTTTGCTAGCCGATCATTCGAGCAGTGCTCAGGCACTGGCCACGGAGCTCGACAATATCAACCAGCTACGAAAAGACATTCAGCAACAAATGGCCGACGAAGCCATGCTGGCACTGAAAAAACTGGATCAACAGGGATTATCTAGTCAGAAGGGCATCGTGCTTTATCAACCCGACTGGCACGAGGGCATCGTCGGTATTGTCGCCTCGAAGCTCAAGGAGAAATTTCATCGCCCCAGTATTGTTTTTGGACAGGCCGAAGATGGTAGCCTGAAAGGCTCTGGCCGATCGATTTCAGGCATTCATTTGCGCGACATGCTCGATATTGTCGATAAGCGCATTCCCGGTAAAATACTCAAATTTGGCGGGCATGCCATGGCCGCTGGCCTGAGTCTTGAGTCGACCTGTCTTGATGAGTTCAAGGACTGCTTCATTAAGGTGATGGAAGAATTTGCCGACGCGGAATGTTTTACCGCTAATATTGAACACGATGGTGAACTGGAAGCAGATTTGTTTAATCTGGAATTTGCTACCGCGCTACAGAATTTAAGTCCCTGGGGACAGGGTTTTCCGATGCCAAGTTTTGTCGGAGAATTTGAAGTACTTAGCCAGAGAATTCTGGCGGAAAAACATATTAAATTTACCCTGTCTATTGATACTGAGGAAACTGCCATTGATGCTATCGCATTCTTTCAACCTGTCTCGGTGTTAAACCAGGATTATGATCGAGTTCAAATCCATTATGAATTGAGTGTGAATCGATTTCGTGGTGTTGATTCTATACAGCTTTTGATACGAGATGTTGTTTAGTAAAAGCTAAAAGTAGTTAAAGGTAACCCTACCTCGATAGGTAAATTATCCTTAACAGATATGTGTATGCAGGTCGAGGCCAGGAATGGCATGAGCACACTTTCCAGTTTGAGGGTTATCGAATGATAATAGGTATTGCGTCCATAGAATTCCAGGAATCACATCTCCAAATGCAAGTCCATATCCGGCAAATTGCTATGATATGAATTTAGGGCTGATGCTAAAGGCTCATATGGAAACCAACAGGTTTCTATGATAAGTTTCTGATTCCATTATTAAAATTTTGGATCAAATTATATGAAGACGGATCCTGTAGAAATAAATTTCGAAAGACAAAGACGGCGATGTGCGGTAGTTGCTTGCCGCGATTTGCGGCCGATTTATGCTGTTGGGCTAAAAATAATTATCGAGTAAATTTTAAAATTAATGCATATTGGATTATTGAAAATGGATCATAATGAATTTGATTATATTTTTAAAATAAATTGGGCAAATTTTCATATCCAGCAACTTGATCGAGCAATTCAAGATTGGTTTAAAGATGGGAGTAAGTTTACACATGAAATTATTCCCAATCCCGAAGAACCAAATACCGTTTCACTTAGAGTTAGTGCTGATATTATTCCAACTTCACCGCTGTCTCTTGCAGTTGGAGACATAATTCAAAATATTCGTAGTAGCCTAGACCACGCAGTGTATCATTTGGGTGAAAGCTCCGGATACGAAGATTTTGCTGAAAAATCTCATAAGTCACAATTTCCAATATTTGGTAACATAAGCAATAGCGGAAACGAAATAGTTGGCGCTGAAAAATTTCAAGAAAATGCAATAAACGATACTATAAAATATTTATGTCCTGCTGCTAAGTCTATAATAGAAAGTGTTCAACCATTCAAAGATGGAGATAAATTTTCTGAACACCCGCTATGGCTACTAAATAAACTTTCAAATATAGACAAACACCGATGTCTTCATGCTGGAGCAGCTTACGCAGGTTCATACACAATAAGAAGTTGTCATGTAAGTGGTAATTTTACTACCCGACCAATTCTAGTAGATAAAAAAACTACGGTTACAAAACTGGGCAGTCTTACCCCTATTAATCCAAGCGATTCTCTAGTTGATCTAGTGACACCCAAAATGACCGTTTGTTTTAAAGATGAGCCGTTTTCTCATATGATAATTACAGACACTTTATCCAAAATATGTTTATTTGTAAGTTCAAAAATTTTAGAGCCTTTACATAATATATGAAGTAATACAATATTAGCCTAACAAGTGACTATGGTTCCGAGTCAAGTATTTAAACCATATTTTCATCCCACATAGTTCCGTTTCTCACCATCGTATTTAAAATAATTAATTGTTTACGCATACAGGCAACGAGAGCTACTTTTTTGGGTTTCCCAGCGGCCACCATTCGTTCATAGGCTGGTTTAAGTTTGGGATGACACTGGATCGCAGACATCATCGAAACGAACAGCACAGTGCGTACTTTGTGTCGCCCACCGCGTATAAATCGCTTGCCTTCGTATTTACCGCTATCACGGTTCATCGGGGCGATACCGACTAGGGCAGCGATCTGTTTGCGGTTTAAGTGACCGAGTTCTGGTAGATCACTGAGGAGCGTATAAGCCAAGACCTTACCGACCCCCTTAGCACTGATTAACTGATCGACCCTGGCTTGCCACTGTGGTATCGCTGAAATCAGTTTGGTGAGTTGTCGATCAATCGAGTCGAGTTCTTTTTTGATGGCCTTGAGCACATTAGCGATGGGTTTATGAACCGTTTTGGGCATACGCTTTAATCGGTTTTTCTGCATCGTGCTCATTTCAAGACACTGACTACGCACGGTCAGTAAGTCACTGACCTGCCTTAGCTTCGCTGGCTTTAACTGCGTGAAGGTCGGTTTCAAAGCCTCAAATCAAATGGTCAGACTCGTTGAAATGCAACCACTCCGGCGGATTCAAGTTCCAAGTGCACCACGGGGTCTAAAAGGTAGGACACAGCAGGGGTAGGTGATAATGTGAGGAACGCGAATCCACTCACAATACCGAGAGCCTGCCATGTCCTATACACATCTTATCTCAAATGATCGTTATGTTATTTATCATCTAATCGTTTTCGGATTAAGTTATCGAGAGATTGGCCGTCGATTGAATTAGCATCATTAGCCCATCAGTCGAGAGGTGAAAATTACTGCATTTTAGACTTCCCCTGTGAGACAATCCGCAGCCGTAAAATCCTGACCTGTACAGGGGCCTTTTTAGTGAAAAAATCAATTGCTAATTTACCCTCTTTCGCGACTGTCGAAGAGGTTATCAAAGAACTCAGGCCCGGCTATCCCGTTTATTGCTTGCGCCCTGAAGAATTGAAACGCCAGGCAAAGTACTTCCTGGAATCCTTCCCGGGTCGAGTCTTGTATGCAGTCAAATGTAATCCTCATCGGGCGGTAATACAGGCACTATACGACGCGGGAATTCGTCATTTTGATACTGCCTCGTTGGCCGAAATAGCAGATGTACGCGAGAGTTTCCCTCAGGCCGATTGCTATTTTATGCATCCGGTGAAAGCGCGTGCCTCAATTCAAACCGCACATCAGGTTTATAACATCGACCACTATGTCATCGACGATGCTAAAGAATTGCAAAAGATTATTGATACCACTGGCGGAGGCGAAGGTCGCGTTATACTGGTACGAATTGTCACCCCGGTACACGATTCACAATATCAGTTGTCGGACAAGTTTGGCATCTCGGCCGAAGAGGCACCCGAACTATTGCGCCAGGTTCACGATGCTCATTTCCAGACTGGCGTAGCTTTCCATGTTGGTTCTCAATGTCGGTCGCCGCAGGCTTTTAGTGATGGCGTGAAAACCGCGCTTGATGTGATCGCCGAGGCCAATGTGCCGGTTCATTATCTGGATGTTGGTGGCGGTTTTCCAGCCTGGTACGAGGATGACCAGCCCCCGCCTTTAGAAGACTACTTCAAGTCGATTCACAAGGCGTTCGAGGATAATAGCTTACGTCGCGATTGTGTCCTTATGTGCGAGCCGGGAAGGGCGATGGTTGCTAGTGGCTGCTCATTACTAGTGCAGGTTCAATTACGCAAGGGCAATAAGTTATACATAAACGATGGGATTTATCAAAGTCTGTCAGAAACACTGGCAGGCAAATTTAAACTACCAGCCCGATTGGTTAATCCGGATCGGGAGCTATCTTCTAATTCGCAAGATTTTACTATCCTTGGCCCAACCTGCGATAGTATCGATGTCTTACCGGAGCCATTCCATCTGCCAGACGATGCCGACGAAGGTGACTGGATAGAAATTGGTCAGGCCGGAGCCTATACAAACTCAGCCGCTACTCGATTTAATGGTTTTTTCCCAGAGACGTTTGTTTCTGTGGATGCGCCACCGCTATTACCGACGGCTTGATGAGGTAGGGGCAGCACCCATGGTGGATGCCCGTATTAAATTATTTTTCTTCTTTTGCTGGTACCAGGCTTTCCAGTAACTCTTCGTCGAGTTTTGGAATTTTCACCTGGTCTTTCTTATCTTCGCTAAGCGATTTGATCTTTTTGTTGGCTTCTTTACATAAGCCGTGTAATTCGCGAACCTGTTCAACCAGAGCGGGGGTTTTTTCAGTTATCTCTTTTTCAGCCTTCAGATCTTTTTCCAGCTTCGAGTGTTGCTTACGCGTGTTCTGTAATTTGGACTCGGTCTGAGTACGAAGTTTCGCCTCATCCATCTTCTGTTTTTTCAGGGTTTTCAGTTTCTTGACAACATTTTCGGGCGTGTCGGCTAGTGCCCTGGATATGGCCTTGAGTTTATTGTTCTTATCAGCGACGTCGGCTCGAACTTTTTTCGTTGCTTCGGCATTTTCGCTGCGCCCGACAGCAAGCTGTCTTTCGGCGGTCTCGCGTGCTTTATCGGCTTCAGCTACCTTTGCTTCGGCTTCTTGCTTTGCCTGTAGGCTGGATTCTACAAGCTGCTTCATTTCAGTCACTTCGAGATCGGTCTGGTCGCGAATTATGACGATATTTGCGTCGGCTTCTTTCGCGCGTTTAATCGCTTTATCCAGAGCTGATCTCAGTTCATCTGTGCTACATTCGGCATCTAGGCCTAGCGCATCGGTTGCGGCGCCCATCAAAATTTGCTTACTGATTGCCAGGTCTTTCCAGACCTTTAACTGAAGATCAACATCTGTTTGTGACACTATTTAATAAACCTAATCAAGAAAAATTCGCGGCGCAGTCTACCATATAAATTAGCAAATGCGTTAACATTTTTGATCGATAATCATAGATTAATTGATGTTTTTTTTAAGTTTAGCCAGCCTGAAATTTTGACCTGATTCGATTTCATAAAATGGCTTTAAACTGCTTACTATCTGAGTTTCTTTGTTGGACAGACATTTATATGATTGATCTTCATTACATGCCGTTAAACATCAGGTAGAATGCCGGTTTTTCACTATCGGATGGCCACTTTGGAGACCAATCAAATAAGCTTGCATATCGATGATTTAAACTCGCGCATTGATTTGCTCAGGGGGTATCTTTGACTACGAGCAAAAGAAAGAGAAGCTTGAAGAAGTTTTGCTTGAGCTCGAAAATCCGAATATCTGGAGTGAGCCAGAAAAAGCTCAGGCCTTAGGTAAAGAAAAAGCCGTTCTGGAATCGGTAGTCAATGGCCTGGATAAAAATTCCCAGGCACTTTCTGAGGCGACAGAATTACTCGAACTTGCCAATCTCGAAGACGACCAGGACACGGTCGATGAGATCGTTAGTGACTTGCAGGCTGTTGAACAGGAAGTAGGTGGCCTCGAATTTGGTCGGATGTTTTCCGGTGAAATGGATGAATCTAATGCTTTTCTGGATATTCAGTCTGGTTCCGGCGGCACCGAAGCGCAGGACTGGGCCAATATGTTATTACGCATGTATTTACGCTGGGGTGAGGCGAAAGGCTTTAAGACTGAGTTGATCGAAGTATCTGACGGTGATGTCGCCGGTATTAAGAGTGCCACGGTACGCTTCGAAGGGTCTTATGCCTACGGCTGGTTGAGAACCGAAACCGGTGTGCACAGGCTGGTGCGTAAATCACCCTTCGATTCGGGCAGTCGTCGACATACCTCGTTCGCGGCGGCTTTTGTCTCGCCAGAAGTCGATGACGACATCGATATTGAAATCAATCCTGCCGACCTGCGTATCGATGTTTATCGTGCCAGTGGTGCGGGTGGTCAGCATGTTAACCGAACCGAATCTGCGGTGCGGATTACGCATGTACCAACCAATGTGGTTGTGCAGTGTCAGAACGATCGGTCTCAACACAAGAATAAAGCAACGGCGATGAAGCAGCTTAAGGCCAAGCTGTATGAACTGGAAATGCAGACGCGAAATACTCAGGCACAAAGCATCGAAGATACCAAGTCTGATATTGGCTGGGGAAGCCAGATTCGCTCATACGTGCTCGACCAGTCGCGGATTAAAGATTTACGTACCGGCGTCGAAACCGGCAATACCCAGGCGGTGCTCGATGGCTCGCTGGACCAATTTATCGTAGCCAGCCTGAAAAGCGGGCAATAAATAGAGTTTTAATCAAATATGAATGACGAAACTAATAGCAATACCCCTCCAATCGACGAAAACAAATACATTGCTCTACGTCGTGAAAAACTAACGCAATTGCGCGAGCAGGGGCAGGCTTATCCGAATGATTTCGAGCGTAAAGAATTTGCTCAGGAACTGCATGATAGCTATGACGGTTTAAACCGAGAACAACTTGAGGAGCAGGCTGTTGCCGTGAGTTTTGCGGGTCGAATGATGTTCCAACGGGTGATGGGTAAGGCGTCTTTTGCGCATTTGAAAGATATGAGCGGCACCTTACAGATATTCGTGCAGCGGGATGCCATTGGTGAAGAAGCTTATAATGCTTTTAAACAAAGTGATATTGGCGATATCTACGGTGTGAAAGGAGTTTTGTTTAAGACCAGGACCGACGAATTGACGGTCAAAGTCAGCGAACTAACCCTGCTCACCAAGTCATTACGTCCTCTACCGGAAAAGTTCCATGGTCTGACCGACCAGGAGCAAAAATACCGCCAGCGTTATATCGATTTGATCATGAATGAGGATTCTCGTCGGGTATTTAAGATTCGCACCCAAACCATCAGCTTTATTCGGCAGTATTTGACCGATGCAGGGTTCATTGAAGTAGAAACGCCCATGATGCAGGTGATTCCTGGTGGCGCGGTAGCTCGTCCATTTATCACGCATCATAATGCGCTGGATATGGAGCTGTACCTGCGTATTGCACCGGAGCTATATTTGAAGCGATTAGTCGTTGGTGGTATCGAGCAGGTTTTCGAAATCAATCGAAACTTTCGTAACGAGGGTCTATCAACTCGCCATAATCCGGAATTCACCATGCTGGAGTTTTATCAGGCTTACGCCAATTACGAGGACTTGATGAACCTGACCGAGGATATGGTTCGTCAACTGGCTAAGGCCGTCGTCGGAACCACAACTATCGATTATCAGGGCGATCAGTTCGATCTTGAAAAGCCATTCGAACGCATGACAGTCGCCGAAGCGGTAATGAAATACAATCCTGATCTGGATGCCTCGAAACTTGAGGACTCTGACTATTGCCGGTCTATCGCCGAAGGCATGCACATTAAAACTGAGCAAAGCTGGGGAGCTGGCAAGCTCTTGATTGAAATATTCGAAAAGACCGCCGAAGATCAGCTCATGCAACCGACTTTTATTACCGCCTATCCGACCGAAGTGTCCCCGCTGTCGCGACGCAACGACGAAAACCCGTTCGTGACCGATCGATTCGAGTTTTTCGTTGGTGGTCGCGAATTAGCCAATGGCTTTTCCGAGTTAAACGATCCCGAAGATCAGGCGGAGCGGTTCCAGCATCAGGTCTCGGAGAAGGAGTCAGGTGATGATGAGGCCATGCATTACGATGCCGATTATATCCGCGCGCTGGAATATGGTATGCCGCCGACGGCCGGCGAGGGCATTGGTATCGACCGCCTGGTGATGCTGTTGACTAATGCGCCGAGTATCCGGGACGTTATTCTGTTTCCGCATATGCGACCGGAGTAATTGGCGACACGAGTCATTAATGGACTGATTTTAATATAATCTGACAGGATCGTAGGATGCGGTGAGGTACGAACCGCATCGATCGAGAAAGATAACTCAACCCAACACCAAATAAATGACGGAATATCGTAGAGCCAGGACCCCAGGAGCAACCTATTTCTTCACAGTAAACTGCGCTCAACGTAAAGGAAATAGCATTCTAACGGATAATATCGACACCCTGAGAAATGCACTTAATCAGAAACGAAGAAGACTATGCTCGCCATATCGATTATATTTACTGGAATCCGGTAAAACACGGCTGGACAAAACAGGTTAAAGATTGGCCGTACTCCAGCTTTCATAAGCATGTAGATCAAGGCGTCTATCCTTTGGATTGGGCCTGCGATATCGATGAGTCGAGCAATTATGGAGAATAACGCGATTGATGCGGTTCGTACCTTACCGCATCCTACCCATTAAACGACTGCTCCAGGCACTAAGCCACTATTATCTTAAATGACCCAGAATGACCGCTTTGTATAAAATAGCCATTATCCACCCAAATCAAGACCCCTAAAAACCCGTCAGATAAAGTCTGAGCTACTGCAAATAGTTGGTGCAATCGGCGATAGAAAAACTAAACTCTAAAGAAATAGTCAACAGGCGACACCCACTTGGAAGCAACTCCTCTCGTAGCTGCTGGATTGAATCTTCACGCCATCGTCGTCATGTTGCTGGTCGTAGTCGCGCTCGGCTTGTTCGCCAGTGAGCGGATACCGCTGGCGACATCCAGTTTGCTGATTCTGGTATTTCTTTCGCTTTTTTTTGAGCTATTCCCCTATCAAACCGAGCATGGTGTTCTGCGCGCCAGCGATTTCTTCAATGGTTTCGGGCATCAGGCCCTGGTTGCTGTCTGTGCGTTGATGATCGCGGGTCAGGCGCTGGTGCGTACCGGCGCGTTAGAGCCAGTTGGACGACAGCTTGCGAAACTCTGGTCGGTGAGCCCATTACTATCATTTCTGGCGACCCTGGTGATTGGCGCGATACTCAGTGCTTTCGTCAACAATACGCCCATTGTCATTTTATTACTTCCGATTCTGATCAGTGTTTCGCTGAAAACCGGGACACCGGCTTCAGATCTGCTAATGCCAATTGGCTTTGCGACTTCGATCGGGGGCATGGCGACCAGTATCGGCACCTCAACCAACTTGCTGGTAGTCGCCGTGGCAGCCGATCTGGGTATGCGGGAATTTGGTATGTTTGACTTCGTGCTGCCGGCTACGATCGCTGGCGGGGTTGGCATACTCTATCTTTGGCTTATCGCGCCGCGTTTGCTACCAGGGCGTGAGGCCAGGTTGCCGACTATTTCACCGCGGCATTTCAGTGCTCAGCTTCGAATTCATGATGAAAGTATCGTCAATGGGAAACGGCTGTCTGATGCGATAACAATCGCTGGTGGTAATCTGGATGTGAATCAAATTCTGCGCGGGAGTGAAAATACCCGTTTGGTCGCCTTGCCCGATATGATGCTGCGCAGTGGTGATCGTATTTTGGTCAAGAGTACCCCCGAGCGACTTAAGGAGCTGGAAACACTCCTGGGAGCGAGTCTGTTTTCAGGTGATGAGCGTGTCGATGATGAACACCCTCTGCGGGATTCGACTCAACAGATTGCTGAAGTGGTTGTAGTGCCCGGCTCATCACTCGATGGAAGTACCTTAATTGGGGCACGTTTTTCTGATCGTTATCAGCTAATGGTTCTGGCACTTTTTCGGTCTAATAAATGGGCAAATCAACCGGCACTGAACATATCGAGGAAACACGATTGCATTCCGGTGACGTATTGCTGGTGCAGGGCGCCTTAAAAAGTATTAGACGCCTGAAATCAAGTCGCAACCTGCTGGTGCTCGATAATAAATCTACCGTTCCAATATCGGCCAAAGCACCCCTGGCATTATTAATTATGGCCTTTATCGTCGTCACCGCTGCACTGGGGATTTTGCCGATAGCGGTCAGTGCCATATGCGGTGTGTTACTCATGCTGGTAACCGGCTGTCTGAAATGGTTTGATGCCGGGCGTGCCTTGAGTGTTCCGGTCATACTAATAATCGTTGCCAGTCTGGCAATGGGTACTGCGATGGTCGAGACTGGTGGTGCTGCAATTATTGCCAATGCCTATGTTGAAGTAACACAGGGGTTATCTCCTACATTTATTCTCAGTGGCCTGTTATTGATGATGGCGATACTCACTAACGTGGTTTCCAATAATGCGGCAGCGGTTATCGGTACGCCTATCGCGTTCGGCATCGCTCAGCAACTCGGCCAACCCGCTGAACCATTTGTTTTAGCGGTCATTTTTGGCGCCAATATGAGCTTTGCTACTCCGATGGCCTACCAGACCAACCTGCTGGTTATGAATGCGGGGAATTATCGGTTTAGCGATTTCGTACGCGTCGGTCTGCCGTTGGTGTTGATTATGTGGGCTTTGTTGAGTTTTTTATTGCCGATGCTTTACGGTATGCATTGATCTAGTCAATTGAAACCGATCAATAGATACCAATCAATTCTGTCAGCAGGTAAAATCGGGTTTTTGCGGAATAAGTCTTTTCAATGAAAGATAAGTTACTCATCATGCTTGATCTACAGGACGCCATGAATAGCCGTGTCAACGCCGAGTGGCGTTCGGCAGGCAATGCCTGGTATCGAGCAATCTGGACCGAATGTGCCGAAATGCTCGATCACTACGGCTGGAAGTGGTGGAAGCATCAGTCGCCTGATCTGGATCAGGTGCGACTCGAGCTGGTCGATATTATTCATTTTGCAATGAGCGATTATTTATTAGGGCAGTCTGATAATAATTTAGTTGCCGAGCGGATTCTTGGTGAACTGGACGATCCACAGCAGGAGTCTGATATTCGTGTTGCCATCGAAACCATGGCGCAAACAACAATAGCCAATCATTCCATGCATTTTTCAAATTTCGCCAATGTAATGCATTTAATCGATATGGATTTCAATCATTTGTATCGCATGTATATTGGTAAAAACGTACTTAATTTCTTCCGCCAGGATCATGGTTACAAGGACGGTAGCTATATTAAAGTCTGGCAGGGACGGGAAGATAACGAACATCTTGCCGAATTGCTCGAAGCACTGGATAGTGAATCCGAAGGTTTTAAGGATGCGGTGTACGCAGGATTAAAAGAGAGGTATCCAACTCTTGAATAAACTACAACATCTTTTCGATAGTAATCAGGCCTGGGCGAAAGATGTCAAGGAAAAGAACCCGGATTTCTTCTCTCAGTTATCCAGGCAGCAGGCGCCTGAATATCTCTGGATAGGCTGTTCAGATAGCCGGGTTCCCGCTAACCAGATTGTGCGCCTACCGCCGGGTGAGGTATTTGTTCATCGTAATATCGCGAATGTCGTTGTCCATACCGATCTGAATTGTCTTTCTGTTATTCAGTATGCGGTCGATGTGCTCAAGGTGAAACACATTGTTGTTTGTGGCCATTACGGATGCGGTGGTATCAAGGCATCGCTGGAGATAAATGATCACGGTTTAATCGATAACTGGCTCCGGCATGTGAAAGACGTTAGCCGATTCCACGCCGATAAACTCGACAGTTTACCACCAGACGAGAAAATGGACGCTCTATGTGAGTTAAATATAATTGAACAGGTAAGAAATGTCTGTAATACCACCATCGTCAAGAAAGCCTGGAAAGCAGGTGCTGAGCTATCGATTCATGGCTGGATTTATAGCGTTGAAAACGGAATTTTAAAGGATCTGGATACCTGTGTTTCTTCGCTGGAAGAATCAGTCGAGAACAATAAACGGTAGGGATAGACCTACCTGCCTACCCAAAAATTCCCTTAAAGAAATAAAAGAAGAAGATCGACAGGAAGGCCCCGGCTGGCAGAGTAATAATCCACGACATAAAAATGGTGCCGACAACGCTCAGGTTTAATGCACCAATACCTCGCGCCAGACCAACACCCAGAACTGCACCTACCAACGTATGCGTGGTCGATATTGGTAAACCGGTACCCGATGCTATGACCACGGTGGTTGAAGCTGCCAGTAAGCACGCAAATCCACGGCTGGGTGTCAGTTCGGTTATATTATTACCAACCGTGGCAATGACTTTTTTGCCGTACATCGCAAGTCCGAGAACAATACCAACACCACCCACGAGTAGTATCCAGACCGGCATCTCAGATTTTTGCGTAACAACACCCTCATTGGCGATACTAATGACCGCTGCCATTGGGCCAACGGCATTCGCAACGTCATTGGAGCCATGAGCAAAGGCTATTGCGCAGGCAGTCACCACCATTAAAACGCTGAATATTTTCTCTACATTAGCGAAGTGGAAGTCCTTATCATCCGACGGATCAAACTTCAGCTTCGATATATATAACATGCCAATTGCCATAATGATTAAACCGGAAATTACGGCTATGCCGTAGTTTTGTGCATCGCTTAACTCCAGGCCGACGTGTTTTAGACCCTTAAACAGGGTAACCAGCGAGATCATAAAGCCGGTGGCAAATATGTAGATGGGCACATACTTCTTGGCCATCGCAATCGGGTTATCGGTATTCAATATTAACTTTTGCACGCTGCGCAAGAGTAAGAATGCCAGGGTGCCGGAAATTATTGGGGATACCACCCAGCTCATCACGATCTTACCGACCTTGCCCCAACTGACCGCATCGATGCCAAGTCCGACAATAGCGAAGCCGACAATGGCACCGACTATGGTATGCGTGGTAGAGACAGGCCAGCCGGCACGCGAGGCGATGACTAGCCAGAGTCCTGCTGCGATTAGTGATGCGAGCATGCCATATACCAGCAATTCGGGTGACTGCGCGGCGGCACCACTATCGATGATGCCCTTGCGTATGGTCGAGGTAACCTGCCCACCCGCGAGGAAGGCGCCGGAAAATTCGAAAATCGCGGCAATAATGACTGCCTGCTTAATGGTTAGGGCTTTTGCACCAATCGCGGTGCCCATGGCATTGGCGACATCATTAGCGCCAATTCCCCAGGCCATAAAAAGCCCAAGTGCACCCGCGAGTATTATAAAAATGGTTGCTTGATCCATAATTTATCTCGGTAGAAACTGGTGAATCGGTTAAGGCTTACTTGGCAAGCAGTAGTTCGACACGACTGCCAATACGTTCAGAAATATCGGCGACTTCACCGATCCCCTCGATTACTTTGTAATAGAAAATAACGTCTACGGGAGGCAGTTCTTTTTCGATTTTCATCAAGGCAGCCCGGATTTTAATTTGCAGCTTATCGGTATCGCTTTCGATGCTATCGAGTTCGTGGATGATGGAGGCCACCAATTTGATCTCTTTGCCAGCAAAACCGGTCTCTACCAGTTCATCGAGCTCGTTAATAACTTTTTTGGCCTGTTTACAGGCATCGACACAGCGTTTGACATAATCAGGCAATAAGACCGCAACTGCTTCAGGAAAAACCATTTTACGACCGACTATCAACCCGGAAATATCCTTGGCCTGATTGGCAGCCTTATCCTGAACCAGCAATAGCTCAAGTAAATCTCGACGGGCGACCGGCATGAACAGGCTTTTTGGCAGATGTAGGCGTAGCTTTTTCTTTAACGCGTCTGCCTTATTTTCTAGTTTGCCAATCTCTTTGTAGACCTCTTTGGCCGTACTGTGGTCTTCCTTTAAAACGGCTTTGAAAAACAAAGGCAGCTGTTGAACACATTGCTCAACAATATCCATGTGTCCCTGCATTGCCGTGAATGGAGACTGGCTAAAGATCTTCGAAAAGTAGTTACTCGCCATGGTGTGTTTCCCAGCTTCAATTTTGAGCGTATTGTGCCGAATCTTAGCAAGATTACAATGATCTTTTGTGACCAATACCTGTTTTTAATACTAATTATGAAACACCAAATAACAACTACTCAGGTGCCCCTTCGAGTAGTGTAATCTGGTGTTTTTCGATCTTTATTTGTCGATTTTTGTAGAGTAATCCGAGTGTTTTCTTATAAGTAGACTTGCTTACGCCAAAGGTCTGGTAAATGAGGTTGGGTGGGCTTTTGTCGGTCAATGTCGAAATACCATCGTTTTCTTCCAGGTATTGTAATATCGTGCCTGCGAGACCCTCGCGAGCAATATGTGCGGCCAGTTGCAGGCTTAGATCGATTTTGCCATCGGTACGTAAGGTCTTGATATATCCCTTCAACTTTTCGCCGTAGTACAATTTCTGAAAAGTCTCATTTTCATAAAGCTGGCCGAGATGTGTGCCATTGATGATGGCCTTAAAGCCCAAATCACTCTTACCATAAATTTGTAAATCGACTGCCTGTTGCGGTTGGTAAATACCACTATCAGCGGTGAGGTAATCCTCTAATCGGGATGATGCTGCAATGCGTTGTGTTTCTTCATCCACAAAAAGATAAACCGTGTATGAGTAGCCAGTTTGCATTGGCTTTTGCTGCTGGTTAAAAGGCACGAGTAAATCTTTGGGAAGCCCCCAATCGAGAAAAGCGCCAATACGATTGGTTTCTACGACACGCAAATAGGCACATTCACCCACCACGGCGTTGGGCGTTAATGTAGTCGCGACGATGCGATCTTCGGAATCGTTGTAGAGGAAAACCTGGATGGTATCGCCGATCGCTTTAGTTTGATCAGCGTATTTTTTGGGTAGCAGAATTTCGCCTAGTTCTTCACCATCAAGAAAGAAACCGAAGTCGACCTTTTTAAGCAACGTTAATGTATTGAATTGACCGAGTTTGACCATTGGGGGAAAGCTTGAGAGAAAGGTCTATTATGCCCTGAAGCCTTATTGACCGAAAGCGGGGAATCGTCTGTTTATATCGTCCCCAGCAATTTCTCAATAATCTCAACCTCAGCCTTCGATTCCTTCACAAAATCCATAATCTGAGCGGGCTCTTCCATTTTCAATCCAAGCTTGGCAAAAGCAGGTAGCTTGAAAACCGGTGGCAGCTTACTCATTTCGGCGGAACCGATAAAGCTATGGTATTGCGCAATCAGAATCAGGTCACAAAGATCAGCTTCGTTTTGCGGATTACGGAACCACACCTCTGACTCTTCACCAACGGTAATCAACTCATCGGTGAAATTCCATTTACTCAATAACATACTGGTGATCTGAGGTCGAAGATTATGAATCGCGCTCATAAGTTTTTCGTCGTCGTCGTAAAGCTCTGGATGGTCTTGTACATATTGGAGAATGGCGATTTCACCCAGGTCATGAATTAATCCCGCCAGCTGAGCTTGCTCAGGATCGAACAAACCGCTTTGTTTGGCGAGGACTCGACTAAATGCGGCTACCCGTCTACTGTGTTGCCAGAGCCGCTGCATTTTTGATTTTATGTCTGCTGAGGTCGCCTTAAATAATTCCCTGACGACATAAATAATTACCTGCTTGCGCATGGCTTCAAGCCCGATACGGACAATAGCTTGCTGCAAAGTATCAATTTGAGCCCGGCCTTTATAAAGCGCACTATTGGCCACCATGAGTAGCTTTGCGGTAATCGCCGGGTCTGATTGAATAATTCTGGCGATTGCTTCGGCATTGATATGTGATTGCGAAAATGCCTGCTGGATCCGCTGCGCAACATCGGGAAGACTCTGTAAACTGATATTGTCAGAAGTGATGTCCTGAAATAGCTGGATGGTTAACTGGTTTTCTTCCTCTGTTTGCTCAATGGTAACAACATCCATATTCTCGATTTCATTCTCGCTATCATGATCCAGATGTTGAGCAAAGTCAGTTAGTTGGGCGGCTGAAATCTTCAGGTATTCGATATCTTCGAGCGCATCGACGTCATACATACTCGGCCGGATATGGGCGATGGGTGATATGTCGCCTTCCGGGTTACTCTCTATGACTTTTCTGGAGTTATCTTTAGCGATAGTTGCAACCGAGCCCGATAGTAAATAGAAACTATATTGATCGGTACAGCCGCGTTCGATTAGACGTTGTTTTTTGCCAGCCGAATGTATCGATACCTCTGTTGCCAACGACTCTAGCTGTGAGTCGTTAAACTGACTCAGCGTTCGCAGCCTACGTAGCGTATTGACTGTGGGTAGTGACATGCATGCTGTCCTGAATGATTAAAACGATGGACTTAGTCTAGTCGATATATCTTAATGTCAGCCGATAATTTTTCTATATAGAACCTAGCATATTTTCCAGGTCTTCAACTTCAGCTTTTGATTCGTTCACAAATGCCATGATTTGTGCAGGTTCATTCATTTTTAGGCCTAGCTTGGCGAAAGCGGGTAACTTGAAGGCTGGTGGTAGATCTTTTAATTCGGCCATACCGATAAAGCTATGGTACTGCGCGATTAATATCAGGTCACAGAGATCTGCATCGTTGCTCGGATTACGAAACCAGTCCTCGGACTCTTCTGCTACCGTTATTAGCTCATTCGTGAAATGCCATTTGCTCAATAACATGCTGGTAATTTGTGGACGTAGATTACGAATGGCATTTGTGAGTTTGTTATCATCCTCGTATTGTTCGTGATGATCCTCGATATATTGCAGGATCGCTATTTCGCCGAGGTCGTGGATTAAACCGGCGAGTTGGGCCTGTTCCGGATCGAAAAGACCACTTCTCACGGCAAGTACGCGGCTAAACGCAGCAACTCGTCGGCTATGTTTCCAGAGGTATTGCATCCTGGCCTTTATATCGGCCGAATTGGAGCTGAATAACTCTTTGACGACGAATATAATGACCTGCTTTCTCGTCGCTTCGAGTCCGATGTGAACGATAGCCTGCTGAAGGCTATCGATATTGGCCCCTCCTCGATAAAAAGCACTATTAGCAATCATGATTAATTTAGCCGTGATAGCGGGATCGGATTGAATGATCCGGGCTAATTCTACGGCATCGATATTTTCCTTCGAAAATGCCTCCTGAATCCGTAGGGCCACTTCGGGCAGACTGGGTAAGTTTATATTCCCGGATGTGATGTCTCTAAATAACTGTACGGTAAGTTCGTACTCTTCCGGCGTTTGTTCGATGGTAGTTACTTCGATATTGTCGCTAATAGAGACTTCCTGTTGTTGAGCAAATCCCACTAATTGGCTGGAGCGTATTTTAATATACTGGGTGTCTTCGAGGGCATCGACGTCGTAAAGGCTAGGGCGAAGGTTGGCCACCGTAGATAAATCACCTTCGGACTTGCTCTTAATAATAAGCTTATCCCCGTCTTTGGCAGTGGTGGAGATGGAGCCAGACAGGATATACAAACCAAAATGCTCTACGCATTCGCGCTCGATCAGGCGTTGGTTTAAGCTTGCAGATTCGATAGACAAGCGATTTGCCAGTTCCCGAAGTTGGCTGTCGCTAAATTGACTGAGTTCTCGTATTCGTCTCAGAGTCTGGATGCTGGGAAGTGGGCTGACGTCAATTTTGTTTTCGAATTCGGTAGCCGGGTTAATTTCTCTTAAAGTTGATGGGTAATCGGTAAATATGCCATTAATACCAGCCGACTTAAGTTCACTAGCAATGTTTATGTCGTTAACTGTATAAACCATCACTCGAACACCCTGGGCCTGTATTTTTTGTATCAGGTTATAGTCTAGATATTCATTGTGCATGTGCCAGGAATAGGGCTTCAATTGCTCGATATCTCGCTCGAGTTGCATCGGTATGCCGTGAGTCAGTAACGCGAGCGCCCACGGGCCGTCCAGGTCTCTTAGTTGCATTATTTGACGGTGATCAAACGATGATATCAGGATCCAGGGAAAAGTCGGGTTTGGCTCCAGAGTAGGATACTCACAGAGTAGTTCAATTAGCTTTACAGCCGTGTTAAAAGATTTAATTTCGATATTAACTGGAATCTTTCCCCAGCACAGGTCGAGAACCTCGCGTAATCTGGGGATTGGTTCCTGATTTTTTAAACGTACGTCAGCTGGATCGAGAAGGTTGTCAAAACGGCCCGGTTGCCCAGTGAGGCGTTCGAGATCATCGTCATGTATGACCCATAATTCATCACTATGTAACCGTATGTCGAGTTCGATGGCGTCTAAACCAAGACCTAATGCATGCCGAAACCCACTCAGGCTATTTTCGAATTTTTCTCCCCCGGCACCACGGTGACCGATGGTAAAAAAGGATTGGCCTCGTTGATTTATCGACATATTTAATGCTCGTGCTTCGTCTTACTATTGTAGTAGGACTATACTTCAGGTAATTTCAATAAATAAGCCCTCGCAATAAAATCTAACTGACAAATCTATGGTTTATATCCTTTTAATTGTTCTGATACTGATCTTTATCTATGGACCTCAACTCTGGGTTCAAACAATACTCGCCCGGTATAACCGAAAAGCAGAAACAAATTTCCCGGGCACAGGCGGCGAGTTCGCTCGACACATTCTCAATCGATATAATTTGAATGAGGTCAAGGTAGAAGTCACAGAGCAGGGCGATCATTACGATCCACAAACACGTACAGTCCGGTTAACACGGGATAAATTCGAAGGTAAAACGCTCACCGCAATCACGGTGTCAGCTCACGAATGCGGTCATGCGCTACAGCACGCTGCAACAGAACCATTATTCCAGCTCAGAACAAAGCTGGCCTTTACGGCAATCTGGGCACAGCGAATCGGTTCTTTATTGCTGTTAACAGCACCTCTGCTAGTACTGCTATTTCGCATACCATCGATCGCTATGGTCAATATTGTCGGTGCTTTTTTGATTATGGGATTTGCTGTAGGGATGCATTTACTCACGCTGCCCGTCGAAATCGATGCCAGCTTTAACAAAGCTTTACCTATCCTCGAAAAAGGTTATCTGACAAAGCAACAAATGCCTGCCGCCAGACGTATTCTTCGCGCCGCTGCCTGGACCTACGTTGCAGCCTCACTTGCGACCTTGTTGAATGTCTGGCGTTGGTTGGCTGTTTTGCGACGGTAAGGATTTAATTAATAAATAATTGTGTACAAAGAGTATACGTTTGATGTACATTCCTTTCCATGAACAAAGATCAACTCTATACCGATTTGAAAAAACAAATTCTGACCCTGGTTTTAGAGCCAGGCGTGTCGCTGGATGAACAAAGCTTGAGCGAACAATATTCAATTTCGCGCACGCCCTTACGAGAAGTATTTCGAAAACTTGCAGGTGAAGGCTACCTCGATATTGTTAATAATCGAGGTGCTTCGGTATCGTCAATGAACCACAAAGTATTGCGTGATTTCTTTGTGACTGCGCCGATGTTGTATGCCGCCATTGGTCGACTGGCAGCGGAAAATGCTCGTCCTGAGCAGATAGAGGCTATGAAAGTTGCACAGCAACAATTCAAGCGGGCCTCCGATAATGCGGATGCTGGCGAAATGGTTTTCTGGAATGATCAATTCCATAGCCTGATGGGAGACATGGCCGACAATCCTTATCTGGCCCCTAGCTACAACCGATTGTTAATCGACCATGCACGTATTAGCCAGACTTTTTATCGTCCCCGAAACAAAGACATGAATACGAGAGTGAATACTGCCGTTCATCATCACGATCAGATGATTGAAGCAATAGAGAAAGGCAATAGCACCCAGATGGTCGATTTAATCGTCGAACATTGGGAGCTATCGCATGAATTAATGGATTACTTTGTTCGCCCAGATCCTTTACCTATAACCGAATTAGCGAGCCAATCATGAAATTTGAAGGTATTTATACGCCGATAGTGACGCCGCACCGCGACGACTTTAGCATTGACTATGATCGTCTGAGTGAAGTCGTCGAGTTCCTGATAGAAGCGGGTGTGAATGGAATTATATCGGCGGGCACTACAGGCGAGTATTACGCTCAATCGATGGAAGAACGGTTTGAATTGATGGCTTTTTTACACAAGCAGATCAATAACCGGGTTACTTATATTGTCGGAACCGGCGCGATTCGTACCGAAGAGTCAATCGAATATGCTAAACAGGCTGTTAAAGTCGGTGCCGATGCATTGCTCGTTGCCACGCCGCCCTATGCGGTGCCTACCGAACACGAAGTCGCGCTACATGCTCTGGCTATCGATCAAGCTGCGAATCTACCAATCATGCTTTATAACTATCCAGGGCGCATGGGCGTGAACATGGGGGAAGAGTTTCTAGATCATATCGGGCGTTCAGCTAATTTTTGTGCGATTAAGGAGTCATCGGGGGACGTTAACCGTATTCATACATTAACCTGCGATTATCCCGATATTCAACTGTCCTGCGGTATGGATGACCAGGCATTGGAATTCTTCGCCTGGGGTGCTCGCTCCTGGGTTTGTGCGGGGTCTAATTTTGCGCCCGAAATTCATATTGCCATGTACCAGGCCTGTGCAGTTGCGGGCGACTTCGAAAAAGGCCGACGTATTATGTCAGCAATGATGCCGTTAATGCGGGTACTCGAACAGGGTGGTAAGTTCATCCAGTGTGTTAAGCACGGCTTAACCACACGTGGCCTACCCGTCGGCCCGCCACGAAAGCCCTTGCAGAACCTGGATGAAAGTGACAAAACTAAGCTGGAAGAGGTGCTTCGTGTGATGAATACTACTTTTAATCAGATCGACTAAATGAAACCTGAAATCTCCTATCAGCCCGACTCAGGGGTATCAGGCTGGACTGGTATTTTGCCGAATCGAAGTCCGCATCCAGCGCTCGAATCGGATAGAGAAGCAGACTATTGTGTGGTTGGTGCCGGCTTTGCTGGCCTGGCAGCAGCCAGAAGATTACTACAACTCGATCCGAAGGCCAGCGTAGTAATCCTCGAAGCCTCTCAGGTGGGTAGCGGACCCGCCGGACGAAACTCGGGTTTTATGATTGACTTGCCGCACGTATTGTCATCCAGCAGTTACGCGGGGGAAACCCATACCGACCAACGTGATATTAAGCTCAACCGCAGAGCCATCGATTTTGTGCACGACATGGTTAGCAAATTTAATTTGCCCGAAGAGTCCTTTAGAGCAGAGGGAAAGATGAATGGCGCAGCAAGCCAGAAGGGATTGAGGGCCAATCAGGAATATGCAGAGCACCTCAATAACCTGGGTGAACCCTGTGAGCTACTCGATAAACAGGCCATGGCGGATATCACCGGGTCGTCCTATTACCTCGGTGGACTGCACTCACCTGGCACAGCAATGTTTCAGCCCGCAATGCTAGTGCGAGGCATTGCTGACGGACTTTCGGTATTTGAAAACTGTCAGATTTATGAACAGACACCGGTTCAGGCTATACATAAACAAGGTGATCGATGGAGGTTGTCGACACCCGGTGGTTCAGTTTTGGCCAACAAAGTCGTTCTCGCCGTCAATGGTTTCGTTGAAAACTTTGGTTACTACCAGAAACGTTTAATGCATATAACGCTATATGGCTCGATGACGCGAGAATTGACTAATAGTGAAGTGGCAGCCCTCGGCGGCGCCGACCGGTGGGGTATCACACCATCGAATCCGTTTGGTTCTACGGTGCGAAAAATTAGCGATAGCGGTGGTCATCGGTTACTAATTCGAAACCGTTTCTCTTACGATCCGACCTTAACTCTGGTGGATAATCAAATCGATGCCGCCGAAGCCGATCATCTGAAGGCATTTGTTGCCCGTTTTCCGATGCTTTCGCAGGTGCCGATGGAATATCGCTGGTCGGGACGGCTATGCCTGAGTCGCAATCATGCCTGGGCGCTTGGTGAAGTAGCAGAGAATTTGTATTCAGCCTGTTGCCAAAATGGCCTGGGGGCAACCAAAGGAGTTATCTCTGGAATTATAGCGGCCGAACGCGCCAGTGAGTGCGAGATAAAAAGTCTGATGCCTGAGTTTCAAACCGGGGAGGTACCGCAAAAATTGTTACCGGAGCCTTTTATGGCCCCGGGGGCGAGGGTTTATCTAAAATTACGCGAGTGGCAGGCTGGCAAGGATAAATAAGCTTATTTCACACCCATAGTGAATTTGGTGCCGGGTGGCCGATTAGCAGTAATTTTCTGGCCGCGAATCCCCAATATCTTGTTTTGATCGAGCAGTAATTGGTAGAGAAACATGATTTCTTCCTGAGCTTCGACAGGAAAACCGGCACGGCGTTTACCTCCTTCGACCATAATTAGTTCTTCGAGGTATTTCTGGCCCTCTGAATAACGCCACAATCCTGTAATTGTCTTCATCACACGGGGAAAAGACTCGATGGCAGCAGGCGTGCCCATACGTTTTCGTTTCAGCATTTCGCTTTTACGAAAAAGTTGTTGAGCCAGTGCCGGGCTTATAACGCGATTATCTATCGGCATTAGAACTCAATTGTGACATCTTTGTCTTTTGCATATCGCCTGATCACGAAATCATTTATTTTTTAACTCGGTTCCTGAACAATACTAGAGGTATTAAATTAGAATCTATATCCAGTTCGGAAAAAGTATATCCCGATTAATTTTAAATTCAATACGTAGATAGCTTCTCTTGTTTAGTTATAAGCTACATGAGGTTAGTATAGTAATATATTGAAAATAAACAAATTTAAAGAATATAAGATTGAAACCTTCGACAAAATATAGCGAGATACTCGAGCAGCCAGAATTCGATTCGGATACTCGGCAATCATTTGCAATCAGAATGCTCGACGATCTGTATCTGAAGCTGGATCAAACACAGCAATTTGGCGCCGCAAGCTGGTGGCAAGGGTTGTTTAAAAGGCGGATATCTCAGGCCACATTAAAAGGAATTTACTTCTGGGGAGGTGTTGGCAGAGGAAAAACCTTTTTGATGGATATCTTTTATCAAACCCTTTCCGGTGAAGATAAAATGCGGGCACATTTTCATGGTTTTATGAACCAGGTTCACCACGCTTTAAACCAACATTCCAACCAGGAAAATCCATTGGAAAAAATAGCAAGGGATCTGGCTAGCAAGATTAAAGTGCTCTGCCTCGATGAATTTGTGATTACTGATATTGGTGATGCCATGATTATGGCAGGCCTGCTCGAACCATTATTTGAGGCTGGCGTGATATTGGTTACCACCTCGAATTCAGCACCCGACAATCTCTATCGTGATGGCCTGCAACGCGCCCGATTTTTACCGGCTATCGAGTTAATTTCCCAGCATTGCGATGTTTTTAATCTCGATGGTGGCGAAGATTATCGGCTAAAGGGTTTGCAGCAAACTCATTTATACACGGTGCCGCACTCTTCGGCTGCTATCGATGAAATCCATCGTTATCTCGACGAACACGTTACTTCGATACAGCAATGCAGGGAAACCCTGCATATAAATGGCCGCGAGATTGGCTTCCAGGTCTGTGCCGAGGATACCATCTGGTTTACTTTCGGGGAGCTTTGTAAAACCACCCGTAGCCAGAATGATTACCTGGAGATCGCTCGCCTTTTTAATACCTTGATACTAACCGAGATCGAAAATATGTCGGCTATGCAGGACGATGTAGCGCGACGTTTCATTTTGTTGATCGATGTGATTTACGACCACCGGGTCAAGCTGATTTGTACGGCGGGCGCAAAAGCCAAAGACTTGTATCAGGGGAAAAAACTGGCTTTCGAGTTTGAACGAACCAGCAGTAGGCTCATAGAAATGCAGTCGGAGGGGTATCTCGCAAAAGCACATACTCAACAATAACTTACCAGGAAAAGGTAGCGAGCAGACCCGCATGGTCAGAAAATTTCTGATCAATAGAATCGAATTCAATTCTTTGTAAAGCTGAGCTAAAGTTTTGATTGACCAGCAAATAATCAAGAATTTGTTTTTGCCCTTTGTAAACATAAGAGTATCGGTCAGCCTTACTAATTCGGCGGGTTAGATCGACTAAATCTTTCTTTATCCAGTCCCTCGAGGGATATTTCACTTCACTGTTATTGGGCTTACCAAGAATAGTACCGACAATATCCGAGTACTTATCGCTCGGAGTCAGGGCGTTAAAGTCTCCGATTAACATGACTGACGCCTGGTTACTGGTTTGAAAAGTATTTATCCATTGCGCCAGGGCGTTAGCCTGACTAAGGCGCTTTAATGCGATTCGTTTACCCTTTTTTAACGAACGCAAACCAAGCATAGAACGTAAATGAAGGTTAATTATGGTTAAACACCCGGTGTCAAAACATGCTTCAACAAGAAGAGGTGGTCTTGAAAAGAGTGGGGCATCGCTGCTCTTGACTAACTTGTCTTTAAAAAGCTGTTGATGGCGTTTAATGCTGATACTGGTCTGGATTAAATAACCAACATTGATTCTAGAGTGATCGTTGCCCTCCAGTAATACTACCTGATAAGCAGGGCCATTTTTGCCTTTTATAGTCTTAGCGATGTCTAATAGTACGTTACGGTTTTCAACTTCCTGTAGCGCAATGATTTGCGGATAATTAAATTCGTGTTCAATTTTGCCTGCGATCGAATTTAGGCGACTAAGGTATCTTTTTTGACTAAGAATTTTTTCCTGATTGCCATCATCAACGTCATCAAATAGCCGATTTAGATTTTGGCTTAGTATAGTAAACGACTGACCACCGGCGTCGACAGGCAGAACGACTGTTAATAAAATTAATATTAGGACAGCTAAAACCTTAGGGTTCACTAGTTAATTGCCCGAATCCAGCTTGACCATTGTTGAAACAATTCAAGGCTGCTAGCTGCCAGTACCGAGCGAGGCTCCAGTGTTTCGTTAAAAATTGGCTCAGCATTGTGGGTTTCACTGCGACCTCCCGATTCTTCCAGTAGAAGGTTACCAGCGGCGTAATCCCAAAACTTTTCGCTACCGTGTATAAGAAGTTGAGCCCTGCCAGCGGCTAACCAGGCCCATTCCAGAGCGCAGGTACCAATATTGCGTTGTGATTTATATGGCGGTTGATTTACCAGGTGCGTACGCATTTCCTTATTAAGTCGTTTGAAGTCAATGAATGCGATCGAATGGCTCATTTTCGTGGGTTGCACTGGCGACTCGATAATCTGATCATTAACCCAGAATCCCTGGCCTTTCAATGCGGAGAAAAACTCCCGTCGAACCGGGTCATAAACAATAGCCAGAACAATATGGCCGTGACTAATCAAGGCGAGCGATACTGAAAAAAGTGGAAATGTGGCATGATAATTTGTGGTGCCGTCGAGTGGGTCGAGGCACCAGTAGTCTCTTCCCGATGCCATAGCGGCAACCTGTTCATCAGAAGTGAGTTCTTCGCTTAACATTTCCACCTGTGGATATCGGCTTCGTAAAGCAGTAGCAAGTGCCTCCTGCATGGCAATATCCGCATTAGTCACAATCGATCCATCGGTTTTGTAACTGGCTGTCGAGTGCCTGAAGCAATCGATCAAGCTCGCCTCGGCTGATTGTTCAATTATTTTCTCAATCGCGAGTAAATCTTCGAATTGATAATTCGTTGAAATCACTTTTTTGTCCATTAAGTTGTAGGTCCAGTCATGTTCGAGTGTCGTATTCTTGATTAGAGGTTGCTAAATAAGGAATTCTGGTCAAAATGTCAATTTACAATCTATAGTATTAATTTTAATGCATTGCCTGGTATCGGGAAATATATTAAACGCGCCTGGCGTTAATTATTTTTGATAATAGCATTATTAATTGAACCGAAATTCTGATGGCGACAAAGATCACCTGTGACTGACCATTTCTTTCTAACTCGACAAACGGCAAACCTGATGGAGGATTTCGTACGCGAAATCAATCGGGCATCGTCGGTGTTTTTATTATACGGCAATGATGGTGTCGGAAAATCCAGGCTGTTACGGCAATTAACGTCCCTAAGGCTCTCTGAATTCAATATCCACTGGATCGATTTTAGGCAACCCAACGAGTCGGGTGAAGGCGATATGGCCGCTCAGATTACACGAACTGCCGAGGTTGCCGGCCAGGATGATATTATTGTTCTCGATCATTTCGAAGAGGCTTCCAACAAGGCGCAACATCAGATATTCCAAAGCTGGTCTACCGAAGGTAAAGATAAAAGCCTCAATGTGATCATCGCTACCAGCAATGATGGTTTCAAACCATTCAGACAACTGGCGCAGCAATTTCAAATCGAAGCCAGGAGTTTTCAATTGATGCCCTGTAGCCTGGAAGAGGCCGAGGCGTATTTGCAATACTCGATTTTCCCCGAGCAACCTCTGGGCGAGATGAATATCACTCACCCGATTAAAAAAAGAATTCGCGGCGCGAAAGGTGTGTTCACTCAACTGAATGAAATTATCCTGCGAGATGCAGGCTCATTTTCGATTAAGTCGGAGTCGCCAAAGTCTGCCTTGATGCGTACCAGTTATTCGATAGGGTTCCTGGCCCTAGTATTGCTTTTGGTTGGAGTGGTTTATTGGCAAAGTATTGCAGAGCAGACGATCGAAACACCTGAAAGTGAAATCGTAGTCGTTGATAAAATTGATACCAAAATAGAGGATGAAACAGAAAATGCGCCGACAGTAAAACAGGAACCTGTTATTGCCGAAGCGCCAGTGGAACCTGAGTTACCTGTGCCTGTTATTGAGGAACCAACCACTATTGAAGTAGTTGAGGCAGCTGAGGAAAACGAAACGGCCGAGGTATCACCACAGGAAGCGTTGGATGATATTCAAGTCAACTGGCTCCAGGCGTTACTGGAAACAAGTCTGGAATGGATAGTGCAGAATGATCAACGACGCGGAACTATTCAGATTATGTCGATAGGATTTGATAACTTAAATCCGAGCTCATTTCAAGAATACATTATTCAACTGGAGTCTAAGGGGGTTGATATCAGCCAGATTAGAGTGTTTCGAACTATGGCTCAGGAGCGGATTGTTTACAGTATTTTTTATGGCGAGTACGAAAGTCGTCTCGAGGCCGACAGGCAGATTAAAAATATACCGGATGCATTACGCGCAAATAGCCCAATCCCCAGAACTCTTGGGCGCATAGCACAGGAAATTGGTCGTCTTCAGGATGCCACCGGGGACAATTAGCTTGAATATGGATTGCGATGTTATTACCGCTACACGATAAAAACCCTCTTAAAATAATACCGTTTGAATTCGTTACCTTCCTGATATTGGGAGTGTGTGCGGTTTTGTTTTTATATCAGCAGCTATTGCCTGGCGAGGATAGCTACTCGATGGTTATAAGTTTTGCGGTGATTCCAGCGGTGTTGTTTGAATATCGAGAACTGGCCAGTGAACTAGTTCGAATTCCAGCCGAACTGACCTTGTTAACCTCTCTTTTCCTGCATAGCGGATGGCTTCACCTCCTTAGCAACATGCTTTACCTATGGATTTTCGGCGATAATGTTGAGGACTGCATGGGGCACTTTCGATTCCTGGTTTTTTATCTACTTTGCGGATTGGCGGCGAGTTTCACCCATGCATTTATGGATCCGACCTCTAGTATTCCGCTAGTCGGTGCCAGTGGCGCAATCGCGGGCGTTCTAGGGGCTTATTTGATGCTGCACCCAAAGGTGAGGGTATTGGTATTGTTTTTTTATCGCATCCCTTTGCCATTACCAGCATTTCTGGTAATCGGCATCTGGATCGGCCTGCAATTTTACGCTGTATACAATGGTTCGCCAGGGAACACCGCCTGGTGGGCGCATATCGGTGGATTTGTCGCGGGCATCATCCTGGTGCCAATTTTTAAAAGCTCGTCAATATCATTATTTGATCGTGGTACCGAGCATTAGCATTGCTCCCAGGGCAGGTTGTCATATCGCCACCCGCCCTGAGTACTGCGATGGTGGTTATCGTCTAGCTCGCCTTCAAATCCCTGTTCGATATTGTAAACACGCGTAAAACCGTTTTCGACGAGTAATTTACCCGCTTCGTCAGAACGGTTACCACTACGACAAATGAGTAAAACCGGCACTGAATGATGCTCGGGAGAGTCAATAATACCACCTAATACCAGCTTCCTGGCTTCGCGAACAAAGTTCGGATTTACCTCCCAGTCCGGCTCGGTAATCCAGGGAATGTTAACCGCGCTCTTAGGGTGCCCGATAAACAGATATTCCATATCAGAGCGAACATCGATGAAGGCAACCTTGGGCTCTTTTTCGAGGAGTTCCCAGGCTTCCTGGGTATTGATATGGGTGACCTGGGGTTTTGACATGAGATTTTCTGACGATAGGCTAAAGAACCCGACGATACTAAAATCCCCCGGTTTTTATAAATAATGATTGGACATACAGCATCACGATGATGAATAAGACAGTACAGTATTTATCACTTAAACCTGACCTTTTGTCCGATTGAGAGTTATATTCGATAGTAAAATGCTTTATATGTATTAACTAGGTGGTATAAAAGCATTTATTCAACACAAGCTGTCCACCAAAAACGTATTTCTGGCCATTAATGAAAAGACTTATTCATAAATATTTGTTGATACCGATTAGTTTGGCGTTGTTGTCAATAATGTCCTCGTCGGTATACGCGGCTGTGGGCGATGAATGCTCAATCTATCTAGGGCAGGCTAGTCTCAATGAGTTTTTTAAAGACAATACCACGCAGGCAAACGATCCAAATGATTTTGTCGAGGTGGAAATTCTAGATACGAGCATCGATCCTGTGATTTATTCGGACTGGACAATTCAAATTTGTGAATTTGACGACAAGGGAAAGAAAAATGACGACGATGGTTGTAGTTTAGAGATAAATTTATCATCTTTTGATGACACAACCTTTCCCTGGCTGGTATTAAATGATGGCTCTATCGGCAGTTATTATAATTTTTCTACCGGATTTGACGCGATACTGCTAGATGGCAGTGGTCTGGTGATCGATTACCTCTCGGTAGATGGTTTCAATGATCAGGAAGTAGCCGATTGTACTGGTGACGAATTGGCCTTCGACTCCCAGGCATCAACACCGGGTGCTAGCGACAAGTTCATGTTTCGCGACCCGGATGGAACAGGTGACTGGAACAGCACACCATCAGCTGCTGAAGTTCCTACCGAGGGTAGTACTAATAATGGGGCAGGAGGCGGTGGCGGGCCGCAGTTAAATCACTTCAGCATCACGCCCACTACGGTTAACGCCAGTACCTGTCTGGCCAATGCGGTTACCATCATCGCAGAACTAGCTAATAATAATCCGGTTCCGAATTATACCAACCAGGTACAGATAACAGTATCGACTGGTCACGGTAACTGGAGTATCAGCAATGCAGATGGTGTCTTGGCACCAGATCCAGATACCGATGACAATGGTGCCGTTAGCTACACTTTTGTCCCCACCGATTTAGCAGAAATCGTTTTGAATTTTTCAAATACCCATGCTGAAGATGTCATCATAACCGTTAGTGATACAGCCGAGGGTGTAGCTTCGAGCAGCGTCCTGATTAATTTTAGTCGAAATGCCTTTATCATCACCGAAGATCCGATACAGATAGCGGGAAGACCGCAATCGATGACCGTAGAAATGTGGACCGATGATGCGGCGGCTAGCCCGAGTTGTGCGATCGATACAAATTACAATTCGAATGCACAAAGCCTTCAAGCCAGTATCGATCGTGCTGGAGTTTTACTCGGTGCCGCTAGCCCAACAATAAATGGAACATCTATTTCTGCGGCTCCTGCGGGCATAACGCTTGATTTTTCAGCAACGCCTGGCAGTGCAACGTTTGATTTAAATACCACTGATGTTGGACAGTATGCGTTAACACTTGAGGATACTACTCTGGTGCATTCAAGTTCAATTATTACCGGCACGTCGAGTTTACTAACTGTCCGACCTTTTGGGCTTGCTGTTACTAATATTATTGCTGGAATTACACTCAATCCAATGACCGTTACTGCTATTGGAACTAAATTTACTACTGCTGGTAGTGATTTCAGTGCAACCGTTGCCGGAGTGTTGTGGAGTGCGGCCGATGATACTGAAGGCGGGGTTGGTGATGGTGTGCTAGATTTGGGTAGTCGCTATGATGATAATGCGGTAGCACCGAGTTATGCCTGGGATACAGATTTATTCGCTTTGACAACGGGTGGTTTTACGCCAGCTACCGGTATTGTTGGTACGCTAAACAATGGTGATTTACTCGAAGCTGAATTTGCAGGCGGTTCTGCTACTGTCAATGATCTACAATATACCGAAGTGGGCAGTTTCACTCTGCAAGCCCTGGCAACAGCTTACCTTGGAGTGCTCGGTGCCGATATTGTTGGGGACGATATTATTGTTGGACGGTTTATTCCTGCGTATTTTGATATTGCCGTAACGAATGGTGAGTTTGCTAATACCTGTGTACAAGATCCTTTGTTGATGCTGACGCCTTTTACCTATGTTGGTGAGTCCTTCTTTTACGGTGCTATATATCCATCCTTCATTGTCAGCGCGATGAATGCACTGGATGATCCGACGTTGAATTACAAAGGGGCGTGGGGAAAGTTAGATGCTAGCAGTGTTAGCGTTACCGGGCCGGTCGCGGATAATACCCAGCTAGGCTCAGATTTATTGACTCTAATGGCGATTACCTATACCACCGATATTGTTGGGTTTGCTGCGCCGACTGATAATGCCAATGGGACTTTTACCTACGTTTTCCCTAACGACGAATTTCTATACAACCGAGATGCCAACAGTGAAATATCTGAGTTCGATTCTGATATCGACATAACGGTGACTACTGTCATCGACCAGGAAGGGATCAGCACGACTGCACCTTTCACTTTAACCCCAAATCCAGTCCATCTACGCTTTGGTAGAATCAAAATGAGCAACGTACATGGTTCGGAACTAATCGATCTGGCGATGCCAATGTTTGTTGAATACTACGATCTATCAGGCACCTATGTAATCAACAGTGATGATAATGATTGTACAAATGTTGCTACCGGTGATCTTGTCATTACTGATAATTTGAGTACTCCGGCAACTTCGGCAGTTACCGTCACGATATCACCAACATTATTAGGAGACCAGGGTGTCACCCTGACCGCACCTGGTGCTGGCATCGATGGCAGTATTATTGTTACGCCTAACTTGACTGTTGTGGCCGACTGGTTGAGATACGAATGGGATACCACCGTGGGCGTGGACCCTTTTGACGACAATCCCTCGGCTACCGCCACCTTCGGAATCTACTCCGGAAACGATGTCAATATCTACCAGATACAGACCTTCCAGTAATCGCCAGTGGCTGGTTTTTGTTACCGCTTAAACCGTTAAAATACCCGGATATATTCAATCAAAAAGTTATTTAATTAGTACCGATTAATTTCCAGTTTTCCCCTTGACAGTAGTAGGTCGCTTGATTAAAGTACGCGCTCTCTCACGGGGCCATAGCTCAGCTGGGAGAGCGCAACACTGGCAGTGTTGAGGTCGGCGGTTCGATCCCGCCTGGCTCCACCAGTTTTCTAACTGGAACTCAGTGTCCCCATCGTCTAGTCGGCCTAGGACACCGCCCTTTCACGGCGGTAACAGGGGTTCGAATCCCCTTGGGGACGCCACTTATTAATAAATCAAGGGTTTGCATTTTGTAAACCCTTTTTTTATTGATTTGGCATATCAGGCTTCTCAGATGCTATCCAGTGACTGGTAAAAATAAAAATCGACCCAATATTAAATTCGAGGTGTCGATATGAATGAATCAGTCAATATTGTTTGTGTGCATTGTTCGGGTGTAAACCGCCTGCCTGCGCAAAGGCTCGAAGATCAACCTATTTGTGGTAAATGTAAGCAACTATTGTTTACTTCGAGCCCAGTTGAATTGCGTAGCGCCGATTTTGATCAGCATTTAAAGCGCAATGATATACCGTTGATAGTTGATTTCTGGGCACCCTGGTGTGGACCCTGTAAGGCGATGGGGCCTGCGTTCGCGAAATCGGCTGCCGAGCTTGAGCCCCATTTCAGGTTGGCCAAGTTGAATACCGAGGCTGAGCCCGAGATAGCCATGCGCATGAAGATTAGCAGTATTCCGACAATGATTCTGTTCCACCAGGGCAAAGAGGTGCAACGGCAGTCGGGTGCCATGATGCCTTCAGCCATCAGTAACTGGATACGTTCAGTGGCTGGTACGGCGAGCTAAAATGATCTCTAATTGTGCCTCACTGAGCTGGGGTTGCTCACAGAGAATCGTACCTGGGTCTTCGAGTTCTTCGATGGAAAGCACTTGCTGAGTTTTTATTTGGCCAGCCAGGACCGAACAATCGGCTTCTGAAGCATCGATACCTCGCTTTAATCGCTGAGCAATCCTTTGTTGCAATTCCTGTTCAGATGCCTCGCAGCTAATCAGGAAGTAGGGGACGTTAAGCTTTGACGCCGTGGCCCTGAATAATTCACGTTGCTCGCACTTCAAATTGGCGGCATCGACAATAACATTAAAACAGATAGACAAAAGGTTCTCTGCGAGTTCAGCGAGTCGATCGTAGGTTCTCCAGCTTATATCATCGGTATAAATACCCTGCCCAGTCGAAGAACCCGAATCAGCAGTAGCCTCTAGATCGAATAAGCGTTTGCGTTCGATATCTGATCGGATATGGATAGCGCCTAACTTCGATGACAGATTTTCGGCAACCGTCGATTTACCGGAGCCGGACAAACCATGCATGCAAATCAACACCGGAGATTTCGGCTTAATCCAGGACTGGGTAATATCCAGATAGTGACGGCTTTTGCTAAATTCCTGCTTATCGACACTTAATGCCTCGACTTTAGCGCGAACCAGGGCGCGATAGACGACATAATATGCCAGCATCGAGAGCCCGGAATAATCCCCGGTGACCATCAGATATCGATTGAGAAAATGCCAGGTGAATACCTCGTGATCTTTGGCCTGCAAATCCATGGCTACAAACGCGATCTCACTCATCGTATCGATCCACCGCAGTTCGTCGTTGAATTCGATACAGTCAAATGGTGTGCATTGATTTTCGAGTAACACCATGTTGCCCAGGTGCAGGTCGCCATGGCATTCGCGGACCCAGCCGTTTTGCTGACGAAGTTGAATTACGGGTTTTAGAAATTCTTCCTGTTGCTCGCACCAGCTTTTTATATCCGGGTAATAATCAGGCAGTTGCGCCTGTGGGATTACCTGCTCCAGGTGATGAAAATTTTCATGATTCCATTTGACGATAGTATCCCAGCTGCCAAAGGAGCTGTTAACCGGGACGTGTTCAACGCTATTATGAAATTCGGCGATAACTTTAGCCATCGAGTCAATGTGTTCGATCCTTAATAACTTTTTCCTGGCGTAATAACTCATTAGCCATTTCTGAGGAAATTCCCTCATCTGTACTGCATACTCAATGGCGTTGCCACCGGGTTCCAGTTTAGGATGAGTATAACTGCCGTAGATGCCGATCACTTTTATGTACAAATCCTCGGCCAGGCGTCTATTTAGACGTAGCTCTTCTTCGCAATAGAATTTTCTTTGCTCTAAAGTGGTAAAGTCGACAAAGCCTAAGTCCACTGGTTTTTTTATTTTGTAGGCATAGAGGCCAGTTAGAATTATCCATGAAATGTGGGTTTCTATGATCGATATCGCTTCAACTGGGTGCTTAAAGAGGGCTGGATTATTTAATGCCCTGATCAACGCCTGCGTTCTGGTTGTGGCGGACACTGTTTGTTTTATACTTGTCTGCGACATGATATCGGTCTGACTTTCGCTCTGTTTCTTCCGGGACCTGATTTTGTGACTATAATCGTCTGGGAAAGGTCTGTATTGATTTCAATCAAATCATTCACAGGCTAACCCTTGAATTATTGATCCTGCTCTATGACCCAGCGCACGGCGCGATGGGTTAGTTCGTGGGCAGAAGACAGCCCCAGCTTTTTCTTAATATGAGCCTGATGTGTCTCGATTGTTTTCACGCTCAGGTTCAAATGTTCGGCCATGTTGCTCGACGAAATTCCCTGACCAATCATTTCAAAAACCTGTAGTTCTCGGTTCGACAGGGCGTCGATATCGCGTTTCTCGGCCTTACCGTCAACCATGCCGGAAAGCATGCGTTCGGTCATACGTTCGCTAAGATATACCTTGCCGCTGAGCACCTGACGTATGGCCTTGATAATTTTGTCCTGCGCTTCCTGTTTATTAACATAGCCCCTGGCACCGGCTGCCAGTACGCGCTCGGCATAGAGTGCTTCATCGTGCATGGAAGCCACCAGCATCAGAATTTCGCTATCCCGGGCTTTTATATGTTCGATCAGGTCGAGGCCGCTACCACCCGCAAGCGACAGGTCGATAATCGCCAGATCGGGTTTTAACTGGGTCGCCAGCTCGAGGCCGGAAGCCATATCACTGGCTTCACCGCAAACTTCC
>JAUVCH010000130.1 GCA_030595795.1 Gammaproteobacteria bacterium | reverse complement strand
TGGTCATTCTTACGGGTGCCCGTGACTCTGATCCAGCCTTCTTTAGTTAAAACCGGGTCGATATTAAAATAAGGTTGATAGGCCGATTGTATCTCATTTTCCTGTTGCTGGAGAATCCCGGAAAGTAATATTTTTCCGCCTGGCTTTACTAATTCCGCCAGTGATTCGGCGAGCTGGACTAATGGGCCGGATAAAATGTTAGCGATGAGCAAATCGACCTTTGATCGCATCATCGACTCGGGTAGAGATAATTGAAATAATCCTGCTCTGATTTGATTTCGTCTGGCATTTTCGCGGCTGGCATCGAGTGCCTGAGGATCGATGTCGATTCCGAGAACATTTGTGGCTCCGAGCTTACAGGCCGCGATGGCGAGAATACCAGACCCACAGCCGTAATCGATAACTGACTGACTTTCAACATCGTTTTCAGCTAACCAGGCCAGGCACAACGCAGTCGTTGGATGCCCGCCAGTTCCAAAGGCCAGACCTGGGTCGAGCAAAATATTAAGGGCTGCTGGGTCGGGTGCCTGATGCCAGCTGGGTACGATCCAGAGTTTGTCGGCGCATTGTATCGGGAAATAATGATCACGATACGTTTGAAGCCAGTCCTGGTCTTCGAGCTGGCTCTGGCGCAGGCTGCTGAGTAAGTGCTCAGGCAGTCCTTCGCTTAAACTTTGGTATAACTGTTCGGGATGAAGGCTGCTATCGAACATGCCGGTGACGATGGAGTCCTGCCAGACCGGTGTATGCCCAGGTAATGGCTCGTATAAGGGTTCGTCTTTGGCATCCCCGATATTAATGCTAAGCGCACCGAGGTCGAGTAAGACATTTTCGGTATGCTCAAGCTCGGCTGCGGTGCACTGGACGCTAAGTAGCCACCAGGCCATGGTTTTTAAGGGCTAGGCCAGTCCGAGCTTCTTTTCCAGGTAGTGGATATTCGCGCCGCCTTTGGCAAAATTACTATCGCTGAGAATATCCTGCTGTAATGCGATGTTGGTTTTGATGCCCTCAATTACAATTTCGGATAATGCGCCATTCATGCGGGCGATGGCCGACTCGCGGGTATTGCCGTAAGTAATGAGTTTACCGATCATCGAATCGTAATAGGGTGGTACGGTATAACCATTGTAAATATGCGAATCCATGCGTACGCCGGGGCCGCCAGGTGCATGATAAAGCGTAATCTTCCCAGGAGACGGCAGGAAGGTTTTTGAATCCTCCGCATTGATTCGACATTCAATCGAGTGGCCGTGAATTATAATGTCCGACTGCTTGTAGCGCAGTGGATTTCCCGCAGCAACCGAAATTTGTTCCTTGATGATATCCACCCAGGTCACCATTTCGGTCACCGGATGTTCAACCTGCACACGAGTGTTCATTTCGATGAAATAGAATTCGTTATTTTCGTAGAGAAACTCGAATGTTCCAGCGCCTTCATAGCCCATTTGAGTACAGGCTTTGGCGCAGCGTTCACCAATTCTGGCACGCTGCTCTTCGGTGATTCCGGGTGCCGGTGCCTCTTCGACGACTTTTTGATGCCGGCGCTGCATGGAGCAATCGCGTTCGCCCAGATGAATCGCATTGCCATGCGAGTCGGCGATAACCTGTATTTCGATATGTCTTGGGGAGCCGAGAAACTTTTCCATATAGACGACATCATTATTGAATGCAGCGCCCGCCTCAGATTTAGTCAGCTGTATCGACTCGATCAATTCGTCTTCCGAATTCACAACGCGCATTCCGCGTCCGCCACCACCCCCAGCGGCTTTAATAATCACCGGGTAGCCGATATTTCTACCGTGCTCAAGGTTCTTTTCATTGTCTTCGGTGAGTGGTCCATCGGAACCCGGTACAGTGGGTACACCAGCTTCCTTCATGGCTTTGATTGCGGCGACTTTGTCGCCCATGGTACGAATCGCCGCAGCGCTCGGACCAATAAATTTAAATCCGCTGCTGTCTACCTGTTCGGCAAATTCGGCGTTTTCGGATAAAAAACCATAACCTGGATGGATCGCCTCAGCGTTGGTTAACTCGGCAGCGCAAATTAAAGCGGGGATATTCAGGTAGCTTTCAAGCGATGAGGGCGGTCCGATACAAACCGATTCATCGGCCAGGCGGACGTGTTTTAAATCACGGTCTGCGGTGGAATGTACCGCAACGGTCTTAATGCCCATTTCGCGGCAGGCGCGCAGAATTCTGAGCGCGATCTCACCACGATTGGCGATGACAATTTTTTCAAACATAGTTGAATTTTACTCGATGATGAATAAGACCTGATCGAATTCGATCGGGCTACCATTTTCAACCAGGATCGACTTTATAGTGCCGGATTTATCGGCTTCGATCTGGTTCATCATTTTCATTGCTTCGATAATACAAAGCGTATCGCCGACGTTCACTTTTTGACCTTCGGTGGCAAATGGTTCCGAAGTAGGCGATGCTGACGCATAATAGGTACCAACCATGGGCGACTTAATCTGGTGTCCACTTGCGACCGCTGGGGCGGCTTCTATCGGTGCTGCGAGTGAAGCGGCTGGTGCAGGAGCAGGCATAGCAGCCACGCTTTGTACGACAGTGGAATGGCGACTGATGCGGACCGATTCTTCGCCTTCATGAATTTCAAGCTCGGCTATACCGGATTCTTCGAGTAATTCGATCAATTTTTTGACTTTACGGATATCCATTAATGGCTTCTCTTTAAGATTTCTATTTTGTTGACGAAAATTTATTGCCGAACTGCGCTATTTGATCTGCACAATCAGGGCTAATCGACAGAATTTGATAATTTGGACGGATTTTCACATAGTGGCAAGATAGAGTCCAGTTATAGTGAATATTTTACTAGTTTGACGAAGTTGGCAGCAATATTTATCTAATGGTAGATAATATAGATGGATTATTTAGAGCATTTCTGTAATTTTTTCGCGCATTTGTTCAATCGTCAGTTCACCGAGGTGTACGAAGCGGAGTGTTCGATTTTTACCGATAAATGCGGTGAAAGGCAGGGCTCCGCTTTTATTGTCGAATGCAGCGCTGTACATGGGAATTTTTGATCCGGCGATGAACGATGGATAATTCATCGGTAGTTCGGTCGAAAAAGTCTCGACGTTTTCAACGCTGTCGAATGCCAGACCGAGAATTTGTACCTGAGCGCGATATTGTTTTTGAATTTCGATCAGGGCCGGTATTTCCCGTCGACAGGGTATACACCAGGGTGCCCAGAAGTTAACGATAATCACTGGCTCTTGCCAATCGCCCAATTCGTGGCGGGAATCATCCAGGCCGACGAATGGAATCGATGCCAGTGAAGTGGTTGAAAGGCTGCTAGTTTCTAATTTTGTCGCGGGTGCATCGAAGACCTGAAACAGGCCAACGCCGATAATCATGGAGACAGTGCCGACCAGCAGCATAATGATGGTATTACGATTCATACGTCGATTATTTCACGAGTTAAAAGGTGGCTAGAATATGTGCGGCAAAGTCTTCCCCGGACATTTCACCCACCACGCGTCGATGGCTGATTTCAATTCCCTGTGGGTCAAAAAATAGAATGGCCGGTGGGCCGTAAATACCTAGAGAACTTAACAGCTTGATGTCGATGGCATCATTTGCAGTAACGTCGGCCTGTATCGTATTCACCTGCTCAAGGGATTTTAATACACCGGGATGCGTGAATGCATAGCGTTCCATTTCCTTACAGGAGATGCACCAGTCGGCGTAAAAATCGAGCATGGTTGCTCGGTTCTGGCCTATTGAGTCTGACAGTGCCTGTTGTAAACCCTGCTGGCCCTTAATTTGGCGGAACTGTATACCTTCGACTGAACTTTGGCTGCTATTGCTGGTGAAGACCCCGCGTAAGGGTTGCAATAAATCTCTGCTATCGGAAACAGCACCGACCAGGTAGATTGCGCCGTAGAGTAAAAGAATGATGCCAGCGCCCTTGCTTAGTTTACGCCAGCCCGAGGCCGATTCGGTTAAGCTGTCGAGGGCGCCCATATAAATCGCCGATGTCATCATCAGTGCAGCGATCATGCCCATGATGATCGATACCGGTAAGATACGCTCCAGTAGCCAGATCGCCAGTCCCAGCATGACGACACCGAAAGCTGATTTTACTATATCCATCCATTTGCCGGCACGCGGTAATAGATTACCGGCAGAAGTGCCAACGATTAAGAGAGGTACACCCATCCCCAGCCCAAGGGCAAATAAAGCAATGCCACCGAGTAGCCAGTCCTGGGACTGCGAGATAAATATCAAAGCACCGACCAGCGGAGCTGTGATACAGGGGCCAACAATAACTGCGGAGAACATGCCCATGATGCCAACGCTGACCAGGTTGCCACCTTGCTGACTATTGCTAATCGAGGCGAGTCGATTCTGGATCGCTAGCGGCATTTGTATCTGGTAAAAACCGAACATCGATAGTGCTAATAAAACAAATATTGAGGCAAAGACACTGAGAATAATCGGATCCTGGAACCAGACCTGAATATTAAATTCGGCGCCGTAATATCCGACAATGGCCCCGATGACAGCATAGGTAGACGCCATCGATAGCACATAAATCAACGATAACGAAAATGCTTTTCGTGTAGTGACTGATTCACCCTGTCCGGCGATGATACTGGACAATATCGGAATCATCGGGAATACGCAGGGTGTGAAGGTGAGGCCAATCCCAGCGAGGAAAAACAGTAGGATGCTCCAGAGACTGACGTCTTTTAACAGGTCGGTGAATACATCCTGCTCGCTCTGTGGCAGGCTTTTATTTTCGACTGCAATTGATTCGACATCAGCACTCTTCGGCATCTCATCGCTGATCAGAATCTTTCCGCTGTCACTATTAACCTTAAGGTATTTGGTAATCGGTGGATAACAGATGCGGTCTTCGACACAGCCCTGGTATTGGTAAGCCAGGGTGTAATTCTCGCTCGCACCAGCATCGGAGATGACTGGAATCGAGACCTGTAACAGGTCATGGAAGACTTCGGTGTCTCCGAGGAATTCGTCTGTTTTTTCGTCTCCCCTGGGGATATTTATGGTGCCGAGACTATGACCGCTGCCATCGATTAAACTGACTTTGGTTTTGTCGCGATAGAGATAGGTGTTGGGATAGATGATAATTTCGGACTGGATGTTATTGTCGGCATCGAGTTCTGCCGACAACATAAAGGCGGTATCGGGATGCGGAATTTCTACATCGTCGGTCAGGCCAGATTCTTCTCCCAGTAATTGCAGGACTGATAAAGCATTACTACTTTCCGGAACAATATCCAGGTCTGAAGAGGCTGCTAATTCGTTACTAGAAGTCGATTCACCGAGTAGCGCCTGCAATAACTGAACATTATTGTCATCCTGCGGTTCTGTTGGTGCTTCGTAAGCAGTTGGGTAGACGCGAGCCGTCGAGGTCGTATCGATATCGAGCGATTGCTGTAGAGGCGGGTAGCACACCCCGATATCGGCGCAACCCTGGCCGCTGGTTTTGACGCGTAGATTCCCGGTATTCGTCGATGCGTAAATAATCGGTAATTCTATTCGGACCGAATCGCGATAAACTTCCATATCGCCAAAAAATTCGTCATTCTTGATTTTGCCCTTCGGGATGATGGAGGTATCGAAGCGAGCACCATCGGATTCGACCTGAAAGTCGAAGCGCTCGCGGTACATATAATAACCGGGTGCGATTTGGAACTCGGCAATTAGCGAATTGTTTTCTACCCATGCTATCAGCGCGAATGCTTCTTCAGGCGGCAGTAATTCGTCTTCCTGCGCCGTTACCGCACCGAAATTTAACAGGCTGGCAGCAGCTATCAGAGAGATTATTAATCGCATAATTGAATTCATATTGTAAATTATATCTAACCAACGTTTTAAGATAGAGTGTATTTTGTCCAAAAATCCCGGATCGGACTTTAAACAATGATAAGCTGATCTTATATAGAACGTATTAACGCATTCTTAAGACCATCATTCGGTAAAATAAATCCGTGGCCTTAAAAATAAAGCACAGTTTAGTCACGAGGTTCGCATGTTTCCAGTATTAACGATCATTTTTTTAATCGTACCGGCCGTCGAAATACTTTTATTGATCCAGGTCGGCGCCGTGATTGGAGGGTGGTGGACCGTCTCGCTGGTTATACTAACTGCAATCATCGGTGTGCAGTTATTAAAATTTCAGGGTATTTCGACCTTGAGGCGAGCCCAGGAGAAGATGCAATCAGGGAGCATGCCTGCGCAGGAGATGCTCGAAGGTATTGGTTTGATTGTGGCAGGCGCTTTTTTGCTGACGCCCGGGTTTTTCACCGACAGTGTCGGATTTTGCTTATTGATCCCACCTATCCGTGGGTTCCTGGTGCGTAAAGTAGTGGCTAGCGCAGCGGTTTCGGGTCGATTCGTGCAGCAGCCACCACAATCGCATTCGTCTCATTCCAATATAATCGATGGCGTCAATTATAAACGTGAAGATTAAAATCAGCTAATCGCCATCAAGCGATGTGCGTGCATATGTCGGTAATGCGGTAGAACTTTATCGTATATTTGCTTTACCCGATCCGGTGCCTGGTCAATATCAATATATTTGCGATTTTGTGCCTTCAAGCCATTCGAATTACGCAGGTTGGCATGAAATGATCCACCATCCCACCAGCTGACTTCATCGCGCGCGCCCGGTTCCCAGCTTAAGGCTTCGGCCAGGAAAGGAATCTGTACGGCCTCGCACCAACGTTCAACCATGGTATGCGGGTCTTCCAGTAAATTATCACCATCGAAATCGTGCGGCGGGCAGGTGAAGCCTACCTGATGGGGGAAGAGTTTGTTTTTGGGGTTTGCCCAGTGTGCTGGTTTTTGATAGTTGGTCATGCGGTCACCTTAATCCAAATGTCGCTAGCCAGCGGTAATGAGCGTCCCCGGATTACCAATATTGGCCCTGGTGATGAAACTTTATGAGTAAAATTAGTCCATTTCACTTGAAAGATCAATTTCCCCCCCTATATAGCTTGACTACTAAAAACCGCTGAATATTATTAGCACTCACTTGATGCGAGTGCTAATTCGCAGCAAATTTAATACTGCTTCTATTAGAAGGGGCAGGCAACTTTAACAACAAATAGTTTGGAGAATAGCAATAATGAATATTCGTCCCTTGCATGATCGAGTGATCGTCAGGCGCCAAGAGGAAGAGCGTACTACTGCTGGTGGTATCGTGATTCCTGATTCAGCCACTGAAAAGCCTAGCACAGGTGAAATCATCGCCGTTGGTAGTGGCAAAATCACCGATTCGGGTGATGTAAGAGCACTTGATGTCAAAGTTGGCGACACAGTCTACTTTGGCAAGTACTCGGGTACTGAACTGAAGGTTGACGGTGAAGAACTGTTAATCATGCGCGAAGATGACATCATCGCGGTTGTTGAATAATTCAAATTAGAGGTTAATTCCTAATGAGTGCAAAAGACGTAAAATTTGGTGATGATGCGCGTTCGCGTATGGTCAACGGCGTTAATATTCTGGCTAACGCGGTAAAAGTAACACTCGGCCCTAAAGGCCGTAATGTAGTCCTCGACAAGAGCTTTGGCGCACCGACTGTCACTAAAGATGGTGTTTCGGTTGCTAAAGAAATCGAACTCGAAGACAAGTTCGAAAACATGGGCGCACAGATGGTTAAGGAAGTTGCTTCACAGACTTCTGATATCGCTGGTGACGGTACGACAACTGCAACAGTTCTGGCCCAGGCCATTGTTCGCGAAGGTATGAAAGCGGTTGCCGCTGGCATGAACCCAATGGATCTGAAGCGCGGTATCGACAAAGCAGTCAGTAGCGCAGTTGAGCACCTGCAATCTATTTCTACTCCTTGTGCCGATACCAATGCGATCTCGCAGGTTGGCACTATCTCTGCCAACGCGGATGAGAGTGTTGGTAGTATCATCGCCGAAGCGATGGAAAAAGTGGGTAAAGAAGGCGTTATCACCGTTGAAGAAGGTTCATCTTTCGACAACGAACTCGACGTAGTTGAAGGCATGCAGTTCGACCGTGGTTATCTGTCGCCTTACTTCGTCAACGATCAGTCATCTATGACTGCCGAACTCGAAGAGCCAATGATCCTGTTGTTTGACAAGAAAATTTCAAACATCCGTGAGTTGTTGCCTCTCCTCGAAGGCGTCGCAAAAGCAAGCAAGCCATTATTGATCATCGCCGAAGATATTGAAGGCGAAGCACTGGCAACTCTGGTTGTTAACAGCATGCGCGGTATCGTTAAAGTTTGTGCGGTTAAAGCACCTGGTTTCGGCGACCGTCGTAAAGCCATGTTGCAGGACATCGCGATTCTGACCGGTGGTCAGGTTATCTCTGAAGAAGTCGGCTTAAGTTTAGAGAAGACAACTCTGGAAGATCTGGGTTCTGCGAAGAAAGTTTCAATCAGCAAGGAAAACACCACTATTGTTGACGGAGCTGGCTCAGCAGAGGACATCCAGAGTCGTATCACGCAAATCAAAGCACAGATGGTTGAATCGACTTCAGAATACGACACCGAGAAAATGCAGGAACGTCTGGCGAAAATCGCTGGTGGCGTTGCTGTGATCAAAGTTGGTGCTGCGACTGAAATCGAAATGAAAGAGAAGAAAGCGCGCGTTGAAGACGCGCTGCATTCGACTCGTGCTGCGGTTGAAGAAGGTGTGGTTGCTGGCGGTGGTGTTGCTCTGATTCGTGCTCGTGCTGCTATTAAAGACCTGAAAGGCGATAACCATGACCAGGATGTCGGTGTTGATATCGCGCGTCGTGCACTGGAAGAGCCACTGCGTCAAATCGTTGCCAACGCTGGCGACGAAGCTTCTGTTGTTACTAATAATGTCGAAGCTGGTGAAGGTAACTACGGTTACAACGCAGCTTCTGGCGAATACGGCGACATGATCGCAATGGGTATTCTTGATCCAACTAAGGTAACTCGTTCTGCACTGCAAAATGCAGCGTCAGTAGCTGGTTTGTTGATCACTACCGAAGCCATGATTGCCGATTCACCTGCTAAAGACGCTGGTCCTGCTATGCCTGATATGGGCGGCATGGGTGGCGGTATGGGTGGCATGGGCGGCATGATGTAAGCCGTTCAGAAACCTGAACCGAAGTACCTGAAAGCCCCGCCTTGTGCGGGGCTTTTTTTATGGCTACATTCGGGCGTGATAAATCACGCCCCTAAGTAGTGATCAGGTTAATCGATTAAGCCGAATAAAAAACTTCGTTTGACCAGTTTAATAATCGAGCCTAGATTCGGCATTCAGTAATTAATAAACCGGATCGGATTTATATGACAAAGCGCTGGGCAATCTTCGTTGAAAACATAAGCGCTGCTCAAGCGACTTTTA
>JAUVCH010000018.1 GCA_030595795.1 Gammaproteobacteria bacterium | reverse complement strand
CCGCGGGTTACATCACTCGCCAGGTTTTTCTCGTAGATAAAGAAGCGATGATGCAATGGCCTGGAGTCTGGCATATTGCCGACGGGTGACAGTTCCAGTTGGAGGTTATTATTTATTTTAGAGATAGTTAGCTTTAGATCGATCTCGGCTTTCATATCATTTGCGGCGTAAATCTTCTTGAGTATATTGCGCGTGCCTCTGGTTTCCTTGCCGCCAACAAAAAATTCGGGGGTGTAGATGGTGTTTTGAAGATTATTGGCTCCGAGCTGGCGCTGTCGGCTGGTATTTGCTGGGCTGGCGAAGCGATCCTTCCAGCCGATGTAATCCCAGTAATCGACATGAAAAGCCAGGGCCAGTACATCGAGTTCGTCGGTAGAGGCTTCGATCAGGGCTTCCAGCCATTGGTCGGCTGGTGGGCAACTGCTGCATCCCTCGGAGGTATATAGTTCGACGACTGCGGTCTTTTGGCCGTTACTCTGGACGGTCAGGCTCTCGTTGGCCTGTACCGACAGGCTTAGCAGGCAGCCAATTACTATTAAGCGAATCATAATCCCTCCTGTTAAAAGTGAGTGGGTTTAGCCGATGCCGTATTGTTGCCGGTACGCCCTGAGTCGATTTACATCCTCTGTTTTGCCGATAGCTTCCAGATACTGCATTATATCGGCGAGACAAATAATAGGTATAACGCGTACTCCAAGAGATTCGAGTTCCTGTATTGCAGAAAGTTCCCCCTGACCCTTTTCCTGTCGATCCAGAGCAATGGTCACCGCTGTCACTTTTGCGCCGAGTGATTCGATGAGTTGCATCGATAGCCGAATCGCCGTACCAGCTGTAATCACATCGTCGATAATCATTACCCGGCCCTCGATGGCAGCTCCGACGGTAATCCCACCTTCGCCATGGTTTTTAGTTTCTTTGCGATCGAATGCGTAGGGGATATCACGCTGATGCTGCTCGAATAGTGCGCTGGCGGTAATCGCGGCCAGTGGGATGCCCTTGTAGGCTGGGCCAAAGATTAAATCGGTTTCGACGCCAGAATGCACAATCGCCTCGGCGTAATACCCTGCCAGAGCAGATAAATCCGCGCCGGTATTGAAAATACCGGCATTAAAGAAATAAGGACTGATACGCCCAGATTTAAGCGTGAATTCGCCGAATTTAAGTGCGCCCCGTTTCAGGCAGTAATCGAGAAATTGCGATTGATAGTCTTGCATAGTTTGCCCGGTTTGAAATTATCTGATGTATCATAACGCCTGTTTTGTTGAATGAAAGTGGTGAAGCTAAAATGCGCGTAATATCGGTTAATACAAATGGCATACGCGCAGCGTCTCGCAAGGGTTTTTTCCCCTGGTTAGCGAAGCAGAAAGCAGATTTTGTCTGCATTCAGGAAACCAAGGCTCAGGTCGATCAGCTCGAAGACCCGATGTTTCACCCCGATAAATATGTCAGCAGTTACTTCGACGCACAGAAAAAGGGCTACAGCGGCACAGCGATTTATAGCTTACATCAGCCACAGAAAATCATCCGCGGCTTCGGCGAGTCGGAATTTGATAACGAAGGCCGCTATCTCGAATACCGTTATAAAAACCTCTCGGTGATTTCGCTTTATGCGCCATCGGGTTCGTCGGGTGATCATCGACAGGAATCGAAATGGCGTTTCATGGATAGCTTCATGCTGCATTTGCAATCGATGCGACGAAAACATCGAGAGTTCATTATTTGTGGCGACTGGAATATCGCACATCAGAATATCGATTTAAAGAATTGGCGCTCGAACCAGAAAAACTCCGGGTTTTTGCCTGAAGAGCGAGCCTGGTTAAGCGACCTGTTCGACCGAGTCGGCTTCGTCGATGCCTTCCGCGAAGTCGACCAGCGCGAAGAGCAATACACCTGGTGGTCGAATCGCGGTCAGTCCTGGGATAAGAATGTCGGCTGGCGCCTCGATTATCATATTGTTACCCCTGGTCTGAAATCGACCATTCAAAAAGCCAGTATTTATAAGGATGAGCGATTTTCCGATCATGCGCCGCTGATTCTGGATTACGATTTCAACGTTCAGACCTGAGCCTGAAAACATGAGAGAGTCACCGCATAACTGGTTGCAATCATTCCTGGTGTATCGCCAGCCGCGCGTGATTGCAATGTTGTTCCTCGGTTTTTCCGCCGGGTTACCACTGTTGCTGGTATTCGGCACTCTGTCCGCCTGGCTGCGGGTAGAAGGCGTGGATAAGACCACTATCGGATTTGTCAGTTGGGTGGCATTGGCCTATGGATTCAAATTCCTCTGGTCGCCGCTGGTGGATCGCATGCCACTACCGTTGTTGACCTCAACGCTGGGTAAGCGGCGTAGCTGGATGCTACTGGCGCAGGCCGGGATAATTTTTGGCTTGTTGAATATGGCGGGGAGTGACCCACTGAGCCAGTTGCAGTCGTTGGTGCTGTTTGCAGTATTGACCGCGTTCGCCTCGGCGACTCAGGACATCGCGATCGATGCCTGGCGTATCGAAGCACTGGGTGAGGAATACCAGGGGGCAATGGCTGGCGCTTATCAGCTGGGTTATCGTTTGGGAATGATTGTCGCCGGCGGTGGTGCGTTCTCTCTTGCCTATTTCTATTCATGGCCGTTGGCTTATAGCTTTATGGCGGCGTTTATGTTGTTGGGCATGGTGACGGTATTTTTAATCCCTGAACCAGATCACGAATTAAATGCACAGCAGCTGGAAACCGAGCGCAAAGTGATCGATGTATTAGTTGCAACGTCGAATAAATCGCCTAGCATAATTTTACGCCTGCAGCAGTGGTTTGCAGCTGCGGTAGTTAGCCCGTTCGCCGAATTCTTTTCTCGACACGGCATGTTCGCTGTGGTGATTTTATCGTTCATCATGGTATTTCGGATCAGCGATATTACCCTCGGTGTAATGGCTAATCCTTTTTATATCGATATGGGCTACAACGAGCTAGAGATAGGATTGGTGACTAAAACGGTAGGGCCATTGGTGACTATTGCTGGAGCCCTGATAGGCGGTGTACTGGTCATGCATTACGGTAAGATGCGTATGCTGATGACGGGGGCAGTGTTGGTGGTGCTCACCAATCTTTTGTTTGCCTGGCTGGCAACGCAGAACGCCGAACTGATCTGGTTGATTCTGGTGGTGGGTGCGGATAACCTCGCGGCAGGCATTGCGACGACTACCTTTGTTGCCTATCTGTCGGCGCTTACTAACAAGGCTTATACCGCCACTCAATATGCCTTGTTCAGCTCCATTATGCTGCTGCTAGCAAAATTTCTGGCGGGGTTTTCAGGGATGATAGTGGATGCCAGCAGTTACCTGGTATTTTTCACCTATGCCGCTGCACTCGGGTTGCCTTCAATCGCTTTGATCGTGGTGTTGATGCGGCATGAGAGGTTGGGGTTGGTGGAGAGAAACAGGCCGTCAAATTAATGCATGTTGGCTCTTAACGGAACATCCAGCCAGAATGTGCTCCCCTTTCCTGCCTCACTTTCGAAACCAATATTGCCGCCGAGTAACTCGATTATTTGGCGAGTTAATAGTAATCCAATGCCGGCACCTTCTATCTTACCGGCTTCGCGTCCAAGGCGTTCAAATGGTATAAAAAGGGAGGGCTGGTCTTCGATCGGAATACCCTCGCCAGTATCCTGAACGCTTATCCTTAGCTTGTGGTCGGGAATGTTCTCGCATGCCACGGTAACAGTTCCTCCCTCGCTATTATACTTAATCGCGTTAGACAAAAGACTAGATAACGCTTTGGTCAACTGCTCCCTGTCTGTCCACAGCAGCGGTAGCTCCAGGTTAGCAGTCTGGTTGAAAATCTGCACACCGTCCTGGTCGGCCCGCATACGTAACAGGTCAATGCTTCCTTTAACGATATCGGAAACCGGAATATATTCCGCACTAAGATCAAGGCCTTTCGCTTCAATTTTGTTCAAATCGAGTACCTGAGTGACCAGGTCGAGTAAATTGTTTCCGCCTCTGATAATAAAGTCGACTATTATTTTTTGATTTTCGGTCAACGGTTCATTGGAGTCGGAATCTAATACCTGTGCAAAACCCAAAATCGCGTTCAAAGGAGTCCTCAATTCATGGCTCATGGTCGATAAGAACTGTGTTTTTGCCTGACTTGCCGCAGTGGCCTCCTCCCTGGCTATATCTGCCGCTCTTTTATCCTTTTCTAATTTCTGGGTTTTAGCGCAGCGTTCCAGTACTGCAAGCAAATCTTCGAGATTGACCGGTTTGCGCAAATAGTCGTTAGCCCCTAGTCGCAAAGCTTTGATAGGTGATTCGATATCGGAATTACCGGTTAGCATTATACAGATTAAATCGATCCTAATTTTTCGCATAAGCGGTATTAGATCTATACCGTTGGATTGTCCCAGGTTTATATCGATCAACGCGATCTGGGGGTCAAAACTAGAAAGGATGTCAAGAGCCTGGTGCTCATCGTGAGCGATTTTAACCTCGTATCCAAATTCCTCGAGGAAATCTGCATTGGCAGTCGCGAAATCAATATCGTCGTCAATCAGTAGCACACGCCTATAAACTGGCTCCGCGTCGTTATGTATTAAACTCGATGGCATAGTCAAAACCATGTGTGCAGCCTTCCCTGCTGTTGGGGTATCAATAAAATCAACGATTATTAAAAATTAACCGTGGTTAATAGTTTGTACCCGATCAATTGGCGTGATCTACACCGAGGTCGTGCGGGTATGAGTAAGTATAGGAGAGAATTTTAAATATTGCTGGTGCATATTTCGCACAGATATATCGCCCCAGCCGAATGAACATCATAACCTTACACACGCTTACTTTTCTCCCTAAATAATCTCCCTGACAAAACAGTAAGGGACTGCTAATGGTTGACTCTGAGCCCCGCTGCTACTAACAAAGCGTGCTTAATTACTACTAACCCTCTATTGTGTGCAGGATCCAGGTTGAAAACCTTTAATGAGAGATGCAAATTGAATATATTACATATTTCGGACATACATTTCGGCCCCCGGCATTGGGAAGGCAGCGATAAGATCTTGCTCGAGAAGCTAAATTCCTATGAGGCCGATATCGTTTTCAATACCGGAGATAACACGACTGACGGTCTTGAGAGTGAATATCAAGACGTAAGCAATTTTCTAAAATCTATCAAATGCAAGCACTTAATTTCCGTTATTGGGAACCATGATAAGAGAAACATGCGGGGTTCAGAGTTTTTTAAGAAATACATATACGACCCAGAAATAATCTATCCATTGGATATTGAGCGGTGCGTCAAAGAGAATGTTTTTCTGGATCGACGTATTACCAAGTTGAGCGACAATTTTACTGATATCAACTTTATTGAAACAATTTCAGTCGATGGAGACTCGGTGTTAGTTGTCAGTATTGATACCAGTCAATTGTACAGCGACGATGGATATGTTGATGAGGAGATATTGCGCACTGTTTCAGCGGCTCTGAAGCAGTTGACCTATGAAAAGGCGGTACTGCTGGTTCATTATTCAATTCTTGGGACCGACGCTCATCCACTTCACAACCCCCTGCGCCTCATTGATTTTGTCAGGGAGCACAATATTGAACATGTTTTCTGTGGTCATACCCATGAGCTGGAATTAAGAAGATCCACCGACCTGTACCACGGGCACACATTTACCCAGTACATGTGTGGGTCGTTATCATCCTGCAACAATACAAATGATAGCAATATGTTTTTGTATTTGGAGAATTTTGGTGATGAAAATATGCGAATCCACTTAGTGAGGATACATCTTGACGGCGATCAATTGACATTTAAAGATGAGATTATTTCGGGGATGGTGAGGAAGTGAATCTGAGGGTTGGTTTTTTTATAAGATCGCGAGTTTCAAGTATTTCTGAATTTTAGCGATTGTTCGGATATTTCAACAGCAGTTTATTTGATTTGAATCCCAAATTGAGCAACACAAATTGTTCCGAAGCTCGTTGATAACCGCTATACTCCGCGCTTTTTCAGTACCCTCATATTAATGTCCGCAGCCGATATCCCCGACTCCAACCCAACGGTATTGAGTTTTAACTTCCACGATTCAACCGGTGCCAGCGGTATCGCTGCCGATATTGAAGCGATTGTCAGCCAGGGCTGCCATGCCAGTACGGTTGTCACCTGCCTAAGCGTGCAGGACTCGCAACAGGTTTCCAGCCTGATTCCTATCGACGACGATATCATTATCCAGAGTGCTCGTGCGGTGCTCGAAGATACGCCGGTAGCGGCGATTAAAGTAGGGATGATCGGTAGTGAGGAAGGCACACAGGCTATCCATGAAATTTTGATCGATTACCCGGATACGCCGGTGATATTCGACCCCATGCTGGTTGCCAGTAATGGCATGGAGCTGGCCGAAGATGAAGTGGTGGAAACCATTCGAGAACTCATGGTGTCACAGTCTTCTGTGATGACCCTAAATTCGCTCGAAGCGGCGATGCTAATCCCCGAAGCCGATAACCAGAATGCGATGATGCAGGGTTTGATGGATAACGGTTGCGAGCATATTTTACTCAGTGGCCGCCGCGAACCCAGCGAGGCGATTACTAATACGCTTTATCATAATTATCGTATTATCGAACAATATGAATGGCCACGGATTAAACAGGAATTTTATGGTGCGGGTTGTACCCTGTCGGCTGCTCTGGCAGCATTACTGGCCCAGGATCTGGATTTTATTTCGGCAATACGAGAAGCACAGGATTACTGCTGGCAGACCCTGAAACATGCCTCACGCTACGGTATGGGGCAACACCAGCCTTCGCGTTTTTACTGGATGACCGAAGATGAAGAGTAAGTAAGCACACAATCAGAGAAAGCTATGACTAATATGACTCAATCAGAAGCGTTATTTCAGCAGGCCTGTAAAGTAATTCCAGGCGGCGTCAATTCACCCGTTCGTGCTTTTAACGGCGTCGGTGGCACACCAGTATTTTTCGAGCGCGCCGAAGGTGCAAACATGTTCGATGTAGACGGCAATGCCTACATCGATTATGTCGGTTCCTGGGGACCGATGATTTGCGGGCACGCCAATGCCGAAATCATCGAAGCCGTTACCGCGACTGTACGCAATGGCTTAGGGTTTGGCGCACCGACTCGGGTCGAGGTCCAACTGGCCGAGCAAATCTGTGAAGTTATGCCTAATCTGGATCTGATTCGCATGACCTGTTCCGGTACCGAAGCGACTATGAGTGCGATTCGCCTCGCTCGTGGCTTTACCGGGCGCGATAAAATTATAAAATTCGAAGGCTGTTACCACGGTCATGCCGATTCGTTACTGGTCAAAGCTGGCTCTGGTGCATTAACCCTGGGAGTGCCTAGTTCTCCCGGTGTCCCGGAGGCGCTGGCGCAAAACACGATAACCCTGGAATACAATAACATCGAGCAGGTTCGGCAGGTGCTCGCCGAAATCGGTAACGAAGTTGCTTGCGTGATCGTCGAGCCGGTAGCCGGCAATATGAATTGTGTGCCGCCGGTGGATGGTTTTCTGCAAGCGCTACGCGAGGGCTGTGATGCCAGTTCGAGCGTGCTGATTTTTGATGAAGTGATGACCGGTTTTCGTGTTGGCCTTACGGGGGCGCAGGGGCTTTACGGCATCAAACCCGACTTGACGACTTTGGGCAAGGTGATCGGTGGTGGTATGCCGGTTGGTGCCTTTGGCGGTAAAAAAGAAATCATGAGTCATATCGCGCCGCTCGGGCCTGTTTATCAGGCAGGTACTTTATCGGGTAATCCGGTTGCGATGTCGGCAGGATTAAAGAATCTGGAAATTATCAGGCGCGACGGTTTTTATACGGAATTGAGCGAGAAGACAGAACAACTGGTCAATGGCATTCTCGATGCGGCGAAGGCCAATAATATCCCGATGCAGGCTAATCGCGTGGGCGCGATGTTTGGCCTGTTTTTTACCGACCAGCCGGAAGTCAGTCGCTTCGAACACGTCGCTCAATGCGATGTCGAGCGCTTTAAGCGATTCTTCCATGGCATGCTGGAGCAAGGCGTCTACCTGGCACCGTCGGCCTTCGAGACCGGCTTCGTCAGTTCTGCGCATAGCAAAGACGATATCCAGGCGACTATCGAAGCAGCCGGGCGTGTATTCGCCGGTCTCTAGCTGGTCTCTGGCCGACCTTATGGATTAATTTAAACCGAGCATGCCCTTTTTTAAATCCTTGTCGGCGGGGTGGTTGCCGAGCCAGATTTCGAGCAGGGCATTCTTGAAGTCATCACCCGGAATAGTGCCCAGGACCTCTTTATTGCGTGTAACCGTGGTACCTTTGCTCGGAATATAATCCAGCACATACTGGTCGTTAGCGACTGCATTGCGGTCAAAATAACCGTAGAATTGTTCCATACGGTCGTTGATGGCTTTGAGCACTTCTGCCGACTGATTTTTCTCAAAGCCTTCTTTCCAGGCGGTGATCAAATTTTCTTTGTCGACTTCCTTATAAACAAAATCCATCTGGATACGCCAGGCTTCCTGAGAAGACAAAATATCTGCGATCTTGCTGGTTCTCTCGCCGAGGTATAAGGACCCGACATAGACATCGACCCAGAATTTCTCGCGCAGTCCCAGGCCGTTGAGTAATAAGGTATCGCCATTTTTGGCAGCAATGACATCGTCAACAGAAACACCGGCTAATTCGGCTGATCGAGCTAGGGGTGAAAGCAATAATAATGTGCTGAGGAGTACCAGGTTCTTAATCATAATTATTCTTCCGATTGAGGCGGGCTTTCAGTTTAGCTTTGTTAGTGGTTAATTGAAACCTCTAGTCGAAACTTCTAATCGTAATCTGCGTCCTCTGAGCCTGGTTTGACATATTGTATGATGCCCAGCCTTATTAACTCTGCGTGTAAAATTACCGCGCGGTCGTGGCAATCAGGTACTTCGAGCAGGCGTTGTTTGAGATTAGTGTCGAGTGGCAGTTGATAGATTAGCTGATACATAATCGAAGAAAAATCCGAGGTTTCGATTTTCATTTTGGCATCCTGCGCAATGATATGTTCGAGTAGTTCTCGCATGTAATCAAACTGCTCGGGTATTTCGGTGAATTCCGGCTCGATTAGAATTTCGATGTTGGCGAGAGTCAGGCCGTCGCTATGCGTATGGGTATCGATGACTTCGAAACGCTCGACTCCGAGGACAGTGATTCCAAGTAAGCCATCGCTGCGATCCTGCCAGTCGTCTATTTGTGCGGTGGTGCCTATCGAATAAAACTCCGCGTCGGCGGACACTTCGTCGCCTTTATAAATCAGTATGACGCCGAATCGGCTGTCTTCGCGCATACACTGGGCGATCATATCGACATAACGCGGTTCGAAGATTTTTAACGACAGTTTGTTACCGGGTAAGAGAACTGTTTTGAGTGGGAAAAGTGGCAGTTCGATCATTGTAATGTCAGTCGTTTCCCCATCGCGGCGATAACTGATTATCGATATGGAGCTGATCCAGAATGCGAGCGACGACGAAATCGACGAGGTCATTCACGCTATTCACACCCTGATAAAAGCCAGGGTTGGGTGGCAAGATAGTTACGCCAAGATTCGATAGCTTCAGCATGTTTTCCAGATGTATGCTGGAAAAAGGGGTCTCGCGCGGCACCAGAATCAGAGGTCTACGTTCTTTGATGATGACATCGGCAGCGCGGTGTATGAGGTTTTCACTAGTGCCGGTTGCGATGCTGGCGAGCGAACCCATGGTGCAGGGGCAAACCACCATAGCGTCTGCCACTGATGATCCGCTGGCGACCGGTGCGGTCCATTGGTCTTTCGCGTACACGCTGATTAGCGATGTATCGACGCCGAAGTATTCGGCCAGGCGCGCCGACATTTTCTGCGGGTTGCCGCTAAGCTTGAGATCGGTTTCCACGCCCAGCACGATCTGGCCCGGCTGGGATGTGAGGAATTGAATATGTATATCCATGCCCAGACAATACTTCATCAGGCCTAAAGTGTAAGGCGCGCCAGAAGCGCCAGTCATCGCCAGCGTGAGTGTTTTGATGCTCATTTTTCAGACAGGGCTTTTTCTGCATCGACTAACTTGTCAGTCGCCTGCGATAGTCTAGAGACAAGATTTTCCAGGAAAATTCTATAATACTGTAACTGGGTTTCCAGTGGAGCCTGCTCCATGAGTGAATTGCTCACACTCATTAAAGTAACATCTGTGCGGGCAGCAATAGTTGCGACACGGGGGCGTCGGGTGATAAATGCTATTTCACCGAAGCAGTCTCCCTGTTTCATGTAGCCTATAATTTTATTCTTTTTCATGACATCGACACCACCTTTGGCGATGATGTAAAAAGACGTCTCTTTATCGCCTTCACTGATGATAACATCACCTTTGCTGTATTCCTTCCATTCGCTCGCATTTACCACATCGGTAATCTGGTCGTCGTTGAAGCCTTTAAAAAAGTACAGGTAACGTAGGGTCTTCCATTTTTCCTGCATATCGATGCGTTCGCCGACTTCACGTAAACGTCCGAACGCGCGTCCCAGGTCATGGGCCAGTTCGTGAGCCGTTTCATAACGATCGTAGATAATCTTCTTCATCGATTTTTCTACGATTTCTCCGATATGTGCCGGTAACTCGGGACAGGTTTCAAGCAGGGACTGGGGCTCCAGATTGCTTATTTTGTATATCAGCGATTCGAGACTACTGGCTTTATAAGGTGTTTTTCTCGCTAGTAATGCATACATGACGGCGCCCAGTGAATAAATGTCAGACTGGAACACCAGTCGTTTTTCTTCCGATAGCTGCTCTGGTGGCATGTACATGGGCGAGCCCTGGACATCCTCGTTATGGCTTTCGAAGCCAACATCAACATGAGCGATACTGAAGTCCATAATTTTAACTTCACCCTCGGTGCTGAGCATGATATTACCGGGCTTGAGATCTCGATGAATAACGCCCTGGCGATGCACATAGTCAAGACCCTTGGCACACTGGTAAATCACTTCGACGACCTGGTTGTAGGTTAATTTCTTTTGGCCGGTGACGTATTCCTGCAATGTGGTGCCATCGACAAATTCCATGACCATATAATTCATATCGCCTTCCTGTCCGGCGTCGTAAACGCTGACTACGGAGGGGTGCTGCATTTTGCCAGCGCTATAGACTTCGGAAAAAAATGCTTCGCGTAGTTTTTGTTTGGTGGTGTTGCCTATGTTATCCGAATAATGAGCCACCTTAATGGCCACAGTGCGTTGCACGAATGGGTCGTAAGCTTCGTAAACAACGCCCATAGAACCGCGACCGATACGCCGTTTTATTTCGTATTTTGCTATTTTTGAAGGGCGTTTTCTGGTTTCTTGCATGCTAGTGCCTGGAACGCAGGGACTGTATTAACTTATTGTGAATGTTATCGAAGCCACCATTGCTCATGATAACGATCTGGTCGCCTTCCCGGCAATTTTTTAATAAATAGTCAATCACATCGTCGACATTGGGTTTAATTTCCACCATTGTAGGCGCTGGAGCTTCGATTGCACGAATATCCCACTTAACTGTGTCATCTTCACATAATAGGACCGTGTCGGCAGAGGCTATAGACTTTGCAAACTGTGAGGCATGAATACCCATTTTCATGGTATTGGAGCGAATATCGATAACCGCATAGAGTTGCCCTCGGGTCTCGGCCTTGAGGGCGCGTAAAGTAAGATCGATGGCCGTTGGGTGGTGCGCGAAATCGTCGATGACACGGATGCCATTAATCTCGGCAATCACTTCCTGGCGGCGTTTCACGCCCTTGAATTGCTGTAGGGCGAGTAGTGAAGTCTTCAGTGGCACGCCCGCATGTCGCGCAGCAAGCGCCGCAGCACTGGCATTTAATGCATTGAACTGCCCTGTTTGCTGAAGTTCCAGGCGATGAACCTCGGCTTTAACATTGTCATGCAGCACGAGACCTTTATCGAGGCTGAAACCGTTGCTATTCGGCTCTTGTGAAAACCCCAGACATTCGCTCCAGCAACCCATGGCGAGTACTTCATCGAGTGCCTGGCTATCTCTGTTGTGAATAATTAATCCGTTTGCAGGCATCATGCGCACCAGATGGTGAAACTGACGTTGGATCGCGACGAGGTCATCGAAGATATCTGCATGATCGAATTCTAAATTATTTAGAACCAGGGTTCGTGGGTGATAATGCACAAATTTGGAACGTTTATCGAAAAGCGCTGTATCGTATTCATCGGCTTCGATAATGAAAAATGGGCCTTCACCAAGTCTGGCAGAATGCTCGAAATTCTGACCGACGCCGCCGATCAGGTAACCGGGTTGCAGGCCGCTAAATTCGAGAATCCAGGCGAGCATACTGCTGGTGGTGGTTTTTCCGTGCGTACCGGCTACCGCCAGAACCCAACGGTCGCATAATACTGCTTCGTATAGCCATTGCGGTCCAGAACGATATGGCCGATTGTCGTTAAGTATTGCTTCGAGTTGCGGGTTGCCACGGGTGATGGCATTGCCAATGATAAACATATCGACATCGTCTTCGAGTGAGTCGGCATCATAGCCGTCGTGCAGCAAAATACCTGCGTCGCTTAACTGCGTACTCATTGGCGGATATACCTGAGCATCGGAACCACTGACCTCGAATCCACGCTCGCGAGCGAGCAGGGCGATGCCTGCCATGAAGGTGCCACAGATGCCGAGGATATAAATTTTCAACGCGTTAAAACCAGATGACAACGAATTGGTAAACAACGAAGTAATTAAAAGCAATCATAGCCGACATTATGGTATTAACGTTGAATGAGCGTTTAAATATTTGCGATAAAACCGCCAGGTTCCAGAATACCATGGCCATGGTGACGTATATTAGAGTGCTAGGTACGGCTGTTTCAATATTGCTGTCGTCGACTATCAGATGAAAAACGGGAAGCGTTACTGCGCTAATTACCAGATTAATACCAACCAGCGCGGAATAGGTTTGGTTGAATCGACTTAACACGCCTTTCCATTTTAATCCAGCTAAAGCAACTAGGGCCAGCAAGCTTAGTTCGATTATAATCTGCACTGCGACGGTTGCGTAGCCACGCTCACTGTCAACCAGGGCGAATCCCAACAAAAAATAGCTGAATACGGAGAGAAAGACGCAGTGCAGGCCATGCGGTAAGCGATCAGGGCCCGAAATGAATGCACAGATAAGCGCATAAATCTTCAGACAGTGGAGCCATTGCCTCAGGTAATAAAACATAAAATATAACAGTCAATCTGGAGGCTCGCATGATTACTTACTTGAAGATGGAAAACAACCGCAGTGGGCTTCGACCCTGGCATAGTCGCCGGTTAGTGTGACCTAATCGACTGTTTTGCTTACCGGCAGGCATTTACACAGGAAAAATCATGTCGAATCAAGCCTGTTTCGTTATAATCACGCGAATTTTTTGAGACTCTGAAATATAATGAGTAATACATCGGCGACTGATCTGACAAGCTTTCAGGGCCTGATTCAAACGTTACAAAACTACTGGTCTGAGCAGGGCTGCGTGATTATGCAGCCGCTGGATATGGAAGTCGGTGCAGGTACTTTTCACCCGGCCACCTTCTTGCGTGCTATCGGTCCCGAACCATGGCGCGCTGCTTATGTGCAACCTAGTCGTCGACCTACCGATGGTCGTTATGGCAAAAACCCAAATCGTCTGCAGCATTATTTCCAGTTTCAGGTTTTGCTAAAGCCATCTCCAGATAATTTTCAGGAGCTTTATCTGGAGTCGCTGCGAACTCTGGGTTTCGATACGCTGGTACACGATATTCGTTTTGTCGAGGATAACTGGGAATCGCCGACCCTTGGTGCCTGGGGTCTCGGCTGGGAAGTCTGGATGAATGGTATGGAAGTGACTCAGTTCACCTATTTTCAACAGGTCGGTGGACTGGAATGCAGGCCGGTTTCGGGCGAAATTACCTACGGCATCGAACGTCTGGCCATGTACATGCAAGGTGTCGATAGCATTTACGATCTGGTATGGACGAATGGCCCCGATGGCCCGGTAACCTACGGCGATATTTATCATCAAAACGAAGTCGAACAGTCGACTTTTAACTTTGAAATTGCCGACACCGACGCACTATTCCACTGGTTCGACGCCTGTGAAAAACAAAGCCAGGTTCTCATCGACCGAAAATTACCCTTGCCCGCCTACGAGCAGGTCATGAAGGCCTCGCACGCATTTAATTTGCTCGATGCCCGCCACGCGATTTCGGTCACCGAAAGACAGCGTTTCATATTGCGAGTGCGCGCCCTGTCGAGAGGTGTTGCGCAGGCTTATTACGAGTCACGCGAAACCCTGGGCTTCCCTTTAATTGGGAGGCGAAAAGCATGATTAACGATTGTCTGATTGAAATCGGTACCGAAGAATTGCCACCGAAGGCACTTAAATCATTGTCGCAAAGTTTTGGCGAGCTGATGCAAAAGGCGCTTGAAGATAGTGGGTTAACACCGCCATCGGTGGAAGTGTTTTCGACACCTCGGCGCCTCGCAATACTATTTCGTGAATTGCCGATTCGGCAACCCGATCAGCGAATCGAAAAACGTGGTCCAGCAGTCAAGGCCGCATTTGATGCCGAAGGCAACCCATCTAAAGCCGCGTTAGGGTTTGCCAGTTCCTGTGGCGTTAGTATCGACGAATTAAGCCACCGCGAAACCGATAAGGGTGCCTGGTTATACTTCGAAAAATCTGTACCGGGTCAAAGTCTTGCAGAATTGCTGCCTGAGCTGCTGAATCAGGCCCTGGCGCGCTTGCCGATACCAAAACGCATGCGTTGGGGTGATCGTGAGGATGAATTCGTTCGCCCGGTGAAATGGCTGGTAATGATGATTGGTGATGAACTGATTAAAGCTAACGTGTTTGGCGTCGAATCGTCGAAATTTAGCCAGGGTCATCGATTTCATGCACCGGGTAAAATTGAAATCGGCCAGGCCGAAGAATACGAGATAAACCTGCTTACCCAGGGACTGGTGATGAGTAATTTCGATAAGCGCCAGAAAACAATCCGCACGCTGGTCGAAAGAAATGCCGCCAGATTGGGTGGTGTCGCGCATATCGATGAAGGCCTGCTCGAAGAAGTGACCGCTTTAGTTGAATATCCGGTCGCGGTTAGCGGGGAGTTTGACGAAGAATTTTTGGAAATACCGCAGGAAGCGCTGGTGATGACCATGCAGGATAATCAAAAGTATTTCGCCGTGTTCGATGAAAATCGGCAGCTTTTGCCATACTTTATCACCATATCAAACGTCGATAGTAAGCGCCCTGAAGTGGTCGCACGGGGTAACGAACGGGTTATTCGTCCGCGTTTCGCCGATGCACAGTTCTTTTTTCAGCAGGATCAAAAGCAGCCGTTGGCAAACTTGCGAGCAAGCCTGGATAACGTGGTGTTCCAGGAAAAACTAGGTAGTATCGGCGACAAGGTTGAAAGAATTAGCACACTGGCTGCAGCGATAGCGAGTCGGATATCGGCTGACCAGAACCTGGTTAAACGTGCCGCCGAATTATGTAAATGCGATTTAATGAGCGAAATGGTTGGCGAGTTTCCGAAGCTCCAGGGCGTGATGGGACGTTATTACGCCGAACACGATGGCGAGCCAGAGTTGGTTAGTAGTGCGGTCGAGCAGCATTACTGGCCAAAAATTTCGGGTGGCGAATTACCCACGAACGATGTGGCCCAGTGTCTGGCATTGGCCGACCGGATCGATAGCCTGATTGGTATTTTTGCCATTGGGCAAAAGCCCAGCGGGGTAAAAGATCCTTTCGCATTGCGTCGTGCTGCTCTGGGAGTCGTCAGAATTTTGATAGAAAAGGATCTCCCGCTTGATCTCGCCGAGCTTTGCGGCCTGGCCGCCGACGGGTTGTCTAAAACAATCGATGCCTCGGCCGTGATCGATGAGGTTCTCGATTACCTGTTTGACCGTCTAAAGTCTTATTATCAGGAGCAGGGTATCGGCTACGATATAGTCGATGCGGTGTTATGTACCAGACCTACGTTTCTGAACGATTGTAATCGGCGAGTTCAGGCGCTCCATCAATTTCAATCGCATGAAGCGGCCGCAGCACTTGCGGCGGCTAATAAACGGATTAGTAATATCTTAAAGAAGCAGAAATTAGTGGAATCCCCGGTGGTTGATAAAAAGTTGCTCGAGGAAGCGGCTGAAATTCAGCTTGCGGAGCATATTGATATACTATGGCAGAAAGCTAGTCTGCTGTTTAGCGAAGGCAGCTACCTGGCGGGACTTGAACATCTGGCTGAATTACGCCCTACGGTCGATAGCTTTTTTGATGATGTCATGGTCATGGTGGATGACGAAGCGATAAAAAATAACCGCCTCGCTCTGCTTAATCAATTGTTGCAGTGTTTCCGGCAGGTGGCTGACTTTTCCAGGATACAGTGATTGGTTATTTAATGAATTTTGACCCCAAAACAGCGAGGTAACCGCAGTGGCGCGTATGGTAATTCTGGATCGAGATGGGGTTATTAATCGTGATTCCGCCGACTATATTAAATCGGTTGATGAATGGGAGCTGCTTCCGGGCAGCCTGGAAGCCATTAGTCGCCTGAAAAAAGCGGGTTACCTGGTGACGATTGCCAGCAATCAGTCTGGTATCGCCCGCGGCCTGTTTAGTGAAGAAGAGTTAAAGCAAATACACGACAAGCTGGAAAGCCAACTGGCGATGCGCGGTACTAAAATCGATGGTATATATTACTGCCCGCACGGCCCTCGCGATAACTGTATTTGCCGTAAGCCGAAGCCAGGCTTACTGTTGAAAATCGCCAAACATTTTAATATCAAACTTTCCGAAACCGCATTTGTCGGTGACAATATCAGCGATATTAAAGCAGCCGAAATGTGCGGAGCCAAACCGGCATTAGTGCGTACCGGCAAGGGTGAATACGTCATGCAACATTATCCCGAAACCGTGAATGTGCCGGTTTACGACGACCTGGCACATTTCGTCCGTGCCACTTTGAAGAGGTAGTAGTGATTTGTATAAACTCTGGTTAGGCATTCGTTCGACGTTTTTCTGGCTGCTGTTTATCGCAGGAATCGTAGTGACGGCTCCCCTGTTATCGATATTGATAGCCTCACCGTTAAGCTGGCGCATCACTTTCCTTCGGCTCTGGATTAATTTCAGCCTGGCCATATTGCATTTATTCTGCGGTCTTAAATATCGAGTCGAAGGGATGGAGAATATTCCCCAGCACGGCTTTATAGTGATGAGCAAACATAGCTCAACCTGGGAAACAATTGCACTGCAAAAGTTCTTCAATCCAATGGTCTGGGTGGTTAAGCGAGAATTAACGCGTGTTCCTTTTTTTGGCTGGGGTCTGGTAGCGATGAACGCTATTGCTATCGATCGAGGTACTGGCCGTAAAGCCATCAAACAGTTAATTGTCGAAAGTAAAAAACGCATGGATGAGGGACGGATACTCATGTTGTTCCCGGAGGGTACGCGGGTAATGCCGGGTGAGAAAAAGTCCTTCAAGATGGGCGGTGCGATAGTCTCAGAAAAGACCGGCTATGCAGTTTTACCGGTCGCACATAATGCGGGTGAATTCTGGCCAAGGCATAGCTGGATAAAATGGCCCGGTACCATTCGGGTGGTCATTGGCGAACCTATAAACCCCGAGGGTAAGTCGGCCGAGCAGATTATTACTGCGGTCGAAACCTGGGTGACCGCCAAAGGTGAAGAGATTAGCGATCACCGCCAGCTTGAGAGACTGGGTATTTCGGTCGGCGTGACAACCGAGGCTGGGCCGGAAGATTAAATCAGCAGCGCTATTGGTGATAGCTCTTATGTGGGGAGGTATGCCACTGGCGAATGCGGAATGGTCGGGTGTTTCGGTTAGTATCAGCGAAGTCGATAGCGACTGGATATTTGAAAACGACCGGCGAAATGCAGACATTTCTCGACTCGATCTCCAGTTTGAAGAAAAGACCAGTTCGGGGCTTGGAGTCGGTGCCAATATTGGCCAGATAACCACACGTATTAGTAATCTTAGCGGACCGCGTAACACCGTCAAATTCGATGGTAGTTATTTTGGGGTATATTTGCGGTATCCGATTCCAATGGGGGAGATTTTTTCGCTACAGAGCAAGCTGTCCTATCAATATCATTCGGCTACGCAGATCGACAGTGGTGTAAACAATCAAATAGAATTGCGAGAATTAGGTGTCGAACTTGGTTTGAGTGGCCAATTCGGCAATATCCGTATCACACCTTTTGCCATTTTTAGCGATGTTAGTGGTGATATTAGTGGCGACACTGGAACTGAAATATTTGAGAACGAAGAATCGGTCAGCAGCGGAATTAGTTTCGATATATTTGTTGAACACGGTGGTTATATCCGCCTGCGATTGACCAGTGGTGGACAGGAGTCGGCATCATTGAGCTTTGCCCGAGGGTTCTAACCACTGAATCGGTATTACACATTTGAAAGGTAAGTCTCCTTGCCATCCAGATAGGATGCGACCAGTGCGTCCATTTTCTCTTGTTCAAATTCACGCAATCCACTTAACACCATTTTTTTCTGACCTTTGCCGATTTTTTCGCCATTGCAACTCAGGTCGTAGTTAAGCGCAACGTCACCGCGTTTACCGTAAAGTCGAAACTCGCTGCCCGAGAGCGACAGTGAAATCGAATCGATATCCAGGGTATCCAGTGCAATACGCATGTGATCGTAAATGACCAGCGGGCGGTCTGGGTTAATCATGACGTTATTTTCTTTCATGATCGGAACCAGAACGTGGGGAAATGTATGACCAGAAAACTCGACATAATTGCGTGTCAGAGAGTTGATGAGTTCAGGGTCTTTGCTGAGGTCACCACTGGTTGAGATGTCGAGATACTTCTTGTCGTTTTGATCATAAATCGAAATTTCACGTGATTTGACGGTGGGCAGAATTAACGTGACATCGTCGTTGACCATGCCTGAAAACGAAAATCCCATAGTCTGTCGGAGGCCGTAGTGATGAATTATGACCGAAAATAATAAATCGCCAGGCACGCAGAATCGTTTCGAGTCAATATTGTGAAGACTATTGAAGTCACCCGCCACAGATTTAGCAAATTTGCTGGCCTGCTCGCGAGTGAAAGATAACTTTGTGCCGTCGAGCTGGTAGTAATTTTCTATGTTCATGCGCTACACTTATCCTTGCTGTTGGCGGCATGTTAACGTATTTTAATCTTTCGGCAGAGCGTTTATTGTCTATTCTGCCGTGAAAATATCCAACTCTAACCGGAAGCTGCTTTAACCCAATGTTAAAATTCACCGACCTTGCTCTGCGCCGAGGCGCTACCCTGTTGTTTGATGGGGTTACATTTACTGTTCATCCCGGACAGAAGGTTGGTTTAACAGGTGCTAATGGTAGCGGCAAGTCGTCATTGTTTTCACTGATCCGAGGCTCTCTTACTCCTGACCACGGTGATTTTTCAAGACCAGCTCAATGGGAGATCGCGGAAGTTGCACAGGAGACACAGTTAACCCAGCAATCGGCAGTGGATTACGTTATTGATGGCGACGCCGAGTTGCGAAAGGTTCAAACCCGCCTTGCTCGGGCAGAAGAACAACACTTAGCCAATGACATCGCGCATTGTCACATTCGACTCGAAGAAATAGACGGCTATCTTGCTTATAGTCGCGCTGCCAAACTGCTTTCTGGCCTCGGGTTTAACGATGGTGAAATCGAAAACCCATTGGCGCACTTTTCCGGTGGCTGGATAATGCGTTTGAATCTGGCGCGTGCGCTGATGTGTCGATCCGACCTGTTACTACTCGACGAACCCACCAACCATCTCGACCTCGATGCTGTCATCTGGCTGGAGCAGTGGTTGAAACATTACCGCGGCACACTTTTACTGATTTCGCATGATCGTGATTTTCTCGACGCCGTGGTGGGTCAGATTGCCCATGTCGAGCAACAGGGTATCAGGCTCTATAAAGGCAATTATTCGGCATTCGAAGAGCAACGCGCCGAGCATTTGGCGCAGCAACAGGCGGGTTATGTGAAGCAGCAGCAATCGATTGCGCATATGCAAAGCTTTATCGATCGATTTAAAGCCAAGGCGACTAAAGCGAAGCAGGCGCAAAGTCGAATCAAGGCGCTAGAGCGGATGCAACTGATTGGGCCAGCGCATATCGATTCACCTTTTAGGTTTCGTTTTAAACCACCCAAAGCAATGCCGACTTCGCTGTTGCGTATCGATCACGCGGCGGTTGGCTACGGTGATATCACCGTACTTGAGGCTGTAAATTTTTCGCTGATTCCAGGTGAGCGTATCGGTTTGCTAGGTCTAAATGGAGCGGGTAAATCGACCCTGATTAAATTGCTGGCTGGCGAGCTTGGGTTGCAAAGCGGGCAAATGGTGCGCGCCAAGGAATTAAAGGTTGGCTACTTTGCTCAGCACCAGGTGGAGCAGCTTGACCCCGAAGCTACAGCGCTACTTACCATGCAGCGACTCGATGAAAAATTGACTGAACGTGAAGTAAGAACTTATCTGGGAGGCTATAATTTTAGTAATGACAAGGTTTTGCAGAATGTAGGCTCGTTTTCTGGTGGAGAAAAGGCCCGATTGGTACTGGCGCTCATCATCTGGCAAAGCCCGAATCTGTTATTGCTCGATGAGCCGACTAACCATCTCGATCTTGAGATGCGCCTGGCATTGAACGAGGCATTACAGGGTTTCGAAGGCAGCGTCATTCTGGTCTCGCATGATCGACATTTACTTCGCAGTGTTAGCGACGATTTATGGTTAGTGGATAGTGGCAATTTGGCACCGTTTGATGACGATATCGATGCTTATCCGCGTTGGCTGGCAATGCGAAAGTCGGGTAAGACGAATAAAGATAAACCCCTGCAACATGATTCACCGATGTCACGGAAACAGGACAAGCAGCAACAGGCTGAATTGAGAAAACAGCTTCAACCTCAAATTAGACGGTTAAAAAGAGTCGAAAGGGAAGTTGAAAAGCTGACAAAGCAGAAAACTGCACTCGAACAATCTCTGGCTGAGTCGTCTATTTATGAGGCAAAAAACAAAGGACAGTTAACCGATGTGCTGGCGCGACAGGCGACTACTCAGAAAGAGTTGCAGCTACTGGAAGAGGAATGGTTTGAGTTGAGCGAAGAGCTGGAAGGCTTATAGTTGATTTATGCACTAAGGGAGCACATCCTGGCCCAGGATAAGGAATTGGAAAAAACTCTCCGTAAAGTAATCCGGGAAGAGCTAAGGAGAACGGGGTAATAGGTGAATTTCAGCTTTCTGCAAGAGAATGCGAGCACTAACCAATTCGATTGCCCAGTACATCCATTGCCGGGAGGTGGAGACGGGAGATCAGATGAATATTGGGTAGGGAAATAAATCAATTACTTTGACCCTTTTGATTTCTTTTTGAAACTTAACGTCGCCAATCAGCGGGCCAGCAAAAATGGCGTGGCTTTTGCGGAAGCAAAACGGCATGCCAGTTTTGCTGGTTCCGCTGCATTGGCCTTGTTAGGCAATATAACCTGAAATGGCGCCATAAAACACGAGTAATATACCTGATAACTGAATTTTTAATCCCCCAATTGATACATCTTCAATCTGAGACTCAATTTTCTTTATCAAGGTTTTGTTTTCATTAGTTTGAGTATTAACTAGATTTGAAACCTTAGTATATTTTTCATTTAGTTCTTCTATAGATTGTTCTAGCTCAGTTGAAATACTATTTATTTGTTCCTGAAGATAAGTAAAATGCTCTTCTATATTTTGAGGGTTTCTAGTTACTGTGATTTTTGCTTTTCCAGGAGTGATTGTAAATTTTCCGGGCTTTACATTAATAACATAGGATTTTGTGATAAAAGGGAAATCTTTTAAATAATTTGAAAATAAAATTAATAAATTTTTTTCTTTGAGAATGCCGATATTGGAGTCAATTGAATACAAAATCAGAATCCCTCCGACAAGTTGTGAAATAAGAGATATATTTTTATGTGTAGCACTAGCATCAAAGCAAAAATAATAGATGAGTGAAAAATGAATAGTAATTAATAGTAAAGTAATTAACCCCGGCCATGATCGCCAAATCCATTTTAAAAGTAGTAATGTTCTATGCATTTATTTCCTTGCCTAACAACCTAATTCGATTGCAATCTGCCATCTTTGCCAAGCAGTCGATTTTTGAATTTCCTTCATGAGGTCCATTCCTCCTATTTTAAAAAATACTCCACTATACCAGTAATTTATCACGTTAATCGATCATCCATCACGTCTCAAAATTGATATCACACGGGCCATAGACGGCAGACTGCCATCTTTGCCGTTGTATTTTGGCATTTCAGTAGGGAATGCTGAGTCAAGTCTTTGGTTGATGATTCCTTAACAATACCACTCTCCGTTGAATAGCTCGTGTAATCCCTATCCCGTCAAAACCTACCCCAGCCCGTCTTCACTCAAACCAACAACAAATTCCTCAATCTCATGCAGAAAAGCCTTACCAAATCGCTCTAGCTTCTTTTCTCCGACCCCGCTAATTTCGTTCATATGCTCCAGGTCTAACGGTTGTATCGCCGCCATCTCGTGTAGCGTCTTATCGTGAAAGATGACATAAGGCGGTACGCCGTTTTCGTCGGCGATGGTCTTACGTAAGTTCCGTAGTCGTTCGAATAGAGGTTGGTTGGTTCTTTCGATCACTGTCCTGCTGGTGCTGCTGCGCTTTTTCCTGCCGGTTTCGGTAACTTCGCGCAGGTGCAATTTTTCTTCCCCGGCCAGCAATGGTTTGGCGCGTTGCGTCAGGCGCAAACCTCCGTGTAAATCGGCGTCGCTTTCGAGGTAAGCAAAGGCAAGCAATTGGCGAAAAACACTACGCCATTGATTGTTACTCATATCCTTACCTATGCCCCAGGTACTGATCTGGTCGTGGCGGTTGCGTTCGATGCGTTCGTCGGTTTTGCCGATTAATATATCGATGACATAGTTAGTGCCAAATCGCTGACCAGTGCGGTAGACGCAGGAAAGTGCCTTACGTGCTGCTTCAGTCGCATCCCAGGTGATCGGTGGTTGCAGGCAGTTATCGCAGTGGCCACAGGGCTGATCGAGGTTTTCGTCGAAATAGGCTAGTAGCGTCTGGCGGCGACAGCTTACCTGTTCACAAAAGGCCAGCATCGATTCCAGTTTGTTATGCTGTAGCATTTTATGCGTTTCTTCCGCGTCGTTTTGCTGATTGATCATGCGCAAATTAATCACGTCCTGCATGCCATAAGCCAGCCAGGCATTAGCGGGCAGACCGTCACGACCAGCGCGACCGGTTTCCTGATAATAGGCTTCTATGGTGCGGGGCATGTTTAAATGCGCGACAAAGCGTACGTCGGGTTTATCTATGCCCATGCCGAAAGCAATGGTCGCAACGATAATAACGCCCTCTTCGGCGAGAAAACGATGCTGATGCAGGGCCCGGTCTTCCGAACTCATACCTGCGTGATAGGGCAGGGCGATACGCCCTTTGTCGACCAGCCAGTCGGCGACCGCATCGACGTTTTTGCGCGACAGGCAATAAACTATACCGGCGTCTTTGGCGTGGTTGTCTTCGATGAACTGCCATAGTCTTTGCCGATTATTCTGACCTTCGCCAATCCGATAAAAAATATTAGGGCGGTCGAAACTGTGTACGAAGCGGACCGCGTTTTGAAGCCCTAGCTGTTGCACAATTTCTTCCCGAGTGCGGCGGTCGGCGGTCGCGGTAAGCGCGATGCGCGGTATCTGCGGGAAAGCTTCGTGAAGCATCTTCAGTCGCAGATAATCACTGCGAAAATCGTGCCCCCACTGCGAGACGCAATGTGCCTCGTCTATCGCAAATAGTGATATTTTGATGCGCCCCAGCAAGCCCATGAAGTCGCTGGTATTCAGTCGTTCTGGCGAGACGTATAGCAGGTCGAGTTGTCCGCTGAGTAGGTTTTTTTCGACCTCAAGTCGGGTCTCGAAGGATTGCGATGAATTTAAAAAAGACGCGCGTATTCCCATGGTATTGAGCGCATTAACCTGATCCTGCATCAGTGCGATAAGTGGTGAGATAACTACGCCGACGCCGTCGCGTACCATGGCTGGTATCTGATAACAAACAGATTTACCACCGCCTGTCGGCATCAATACCAGTGCGTCTCCACCATCGACGAGGGTTTGTACGATCTCGGACTGACGAAAGCGAAACTGGTCGTAACCATAATGCGTACGGAGTATGTCGAGCGCGGGGCCGACCGCCTCAGTAGTCATTTAGATTTGGAATCGGCCAGGGTATCGGTAACAATTTTTCCAAGAGTTTCCATACCAGCCTGATTGACTTCATTCCAGGGCGCACCGCAGTTGACGCGTAGATAATTTTTAAAACGTCGGGTCGCCGAAAATAAAATACCTGGTGTAACACCGATATTTTGTTGTAGAGCGCGATTGAATATCTCGATGCCGTTACAACCTCGTGGCATTTCTACCCAGAGCACATTTCCACCCTGAGGCTTTGAGATGCAGGTTTCTTCCGGGAAGCTCTTCGATACCAGGTATCGACCTTGATCGATCTGATCGCGCATGTCTTTTCGTAATCGCACCAGGTGGCGGTCGTATTGACCGCTGCTTAAAAATTCGGCCATCGCGAGCTGGTTGATCGACGAAGTGGCAGAGAAAGTCGCCTGTTTTAGCTCGCGAATTTTATTTTTATATCGTCCGGCCAGTACCCAGCCGATGCGATATCCAGGTGCCAGCGATTTCGAAAAGGAAGAGCAGCTTAGCACCAGGTTGTTAAGGTCATAGGATTTGGCTGGTCGCGGCGCCTTATCGCCAAAATAAATACTGCCGTAGACATCGTCTTCGATCATTGGAATATCACGCTCGGCAAGCATATTTACCAATGCGCGTTTGTTTTCTTCCGGCATCAAACAACCAAGTGGGTTACTGATATTCGGCGAGGCCAGCACGGCCTTGATATCCATGGTGTCGAAGGCTTCCTCGAGTGCTTCGAGATTCATACCGGTTTCCGGATCGGTATCAATTTCGAGCGCGAGCATGCCCATTTTCTCAATCATCCTTAAAACAGCAAAATAAGTCGGGGATTCAACCGCAATGATGTCGCCACGCTTAGCGACTGTCTGTAACGATAACGACAGGGCTTCGGTAGCCCCAGAGGTAATGATAATATCGTCGGCCGAAACTCGCGTACTAGTGTGTCGATACTGCTCAGTGATTTGCTCGCGTAGTTTTCGGTCTCCTGGCGGAAAAATGAAGTCCATGCATCTTTTCGGATGACGACTTATAATGCTGCGCGTCGCTCGCGTCAGGGATTTAACCGGGAGATACTCCACCGAAGGTGCGGATACACCAAAGGGTATAATGCGTGGGTTAACAGCATTTCTGAATATCTCCTCGAATAATTCGCCAAATCGCACCTTTCGTGGTTGAGACGAAGTCGTGGCCGATTTAGGGATGTCGTTGATCTGACCAACCTGACTATCGACGAAAAAGCCGGATTGAGGTTTGGCCTTGAGCACCCCCTGATCTTCGAGATTCAGGTAAGATTGCGAAACCGTCGCAATACTCACACTAAGCTGTTTGCTGAGGTTACGTAAAGAGGGCGCTTTGTCTCCAGGTTTGAGGTCGCCTTTCTCGATCAAATCGTTGATATAACGCGTAACCTGGTCATATTTAAAGGATTCGGCGTGAGCTGGCACGGAAACTGTCATGGTTTTCGGTAACTGTATTGTATGAAAATGAGAATAATTGTAACTGTTTTGTAACAGTTTTTCGTTTATTATAACACCATCACTGCTACGGCAGTTGTGTTAAAAGTTGAAACCCCCCCTCCTCCTCAAGGTTTTAACTCATTACCCGCTAGATCGAAAGGTCTGGCGGGTTTTTTTTTGCTTTTTTCACCTAAATACACCCAGGCATCACTGCTGTTGAATGCCAGATAGTGCCATTTTCCCAAGCATGCGACCTCGTTCAATATGTTGATGAGCCTTTGCCAGTGATGATGTCGTCATAGGTCCAAAGTTTTCCGTCATGACATGCCGAATGGTTCCTGCTCTGATCATTTCAGAAACCCTGGCTAACACGCCCCCTTGAATGGACATTTTCTTCGTGCCAAAAATCGATCGGGTAAACATCAACTCGTAATTAATCTGAACACTTTTTTCCATATAAATGTCTAGATCCAGTTTTGCCTTTGTGCTGGCAACCAGACAAATTGCGCCCTCGGGAGAAACAATCTGACTCATTATTTCCCAGTAGGGGATGTTGTTGCTGCAATTCAATATATACGGAACTGTCTCATATCCGATGGCCTTCAATTGTTCTGGCAGGTTACCAGAGTGGTCAATAACATGATGTGCCCCTAACTCGGAACACCAGTTTTTGGACTCCGGCCGGGAAGCTGTCGCAATAATCGTGCAATTCGAAAGCTGCCGTGCAAATTGAATCGCCATAGATCCCAAACCGCCGGCGGCTCCAATGATTAGCAAGGCCGGGCTATCAGAATCATCTCTATCAATTTCCAGGCGATCAAACAACGATTCCCAGGCAACTAAGGTGGTTAATGGCAGCGTCGCGGCCTCCTCACACGAAAGGCCTTCGGGCTTCGGCCCGACGATCCGCTCATCGACCAATTGAAATTCGGCGTAGCTGCCAGGGCGCGTAATATCACCGGCGTACATCACCATATCGCCAGCTTTGAAGTTCTGAACGCTATTACCAACGGAAATCACCTCTCCACAGGCATCCCAGCCCAGAACAAGAGGTTCATCTAGCCGCCCTGATAATCCGAGCCTCTCTTTTGAATCCACTGGATTAATTGAAATTGCATCAATTCGAACCAGAATATCGTGATTGACTGGAACGGGCATTTCCAAATCGATTAATTCGAAGCAGTTGGCATTGTCCGTGGGCAATGCTTCATATACGGCGATAGCTTTCATTTTTGATTTTCTTCCAGGGTTTGTTGGATGGTGTATTTTGTCGGAATACCTCATGCCAGCACGAGATGCGCCCATAGGTAAATCGAATGAGGCAAAACAAACTGTGAGTTGATGTAGCGGTTGGCCTTCTCTCGCCGAATTTTATCATGTATGCGTTTTGTCGTCTCATTTCCCAGCATGTGATTTACAAAACCAGATCCAGAGCATTGACCCACGGTATGATTTTGCCGAGGTGTTTGGGCAGGCGCATAGCGCATACCGCTCGTTGCTATATAAATTGATTCCCGAGAATATGACAAGAACAAATAGCGGCATATGACAATAGTTGTGCCAGCTACATGAGCATTTGTTATGCAAAAGAGAGATCCCTGGGATGCCTGTATTGAATCACTACCTAACTTTATCCCATCTTTTTCTAGCCTGGAAATATGCATGTACCATCATCGTCTCGTAATCTCATGCAGGACATATAGTGCACCTGGAGCTTACGCAGGAGTTCAACGCAATCGTGGCAAAGTTTCTGGAATAAATTTAGTACTCCTTCAATGAGATATCTTAGGTTAGGCTACCCTCTAAATAATTCCAGAGAAAAACCATGGTTCAAAAACTCATCCAGGAAAGTGCCGATATCACCCTGGGTTACTGGGGCATACGTGGGCTGGCACAACCCATTCGATTTCTGCTGGTCTCAGCCGATGTGCCGTTTTCCGAAGTTCGACTCGGCGTTCTTCAGGATGGCACGCTATTGGATAAAACCGAAGAAGGCGAAGACTGGAGTAGCCTGCGTTCCACGCTGGACATGCCATTTCCTAATTTGCCTTATTTGATCGATACGAGTGAGGATTCCCCCGTTAGCCTGTCACAAAGTAATGCGATTCTTCGATAACTGCGACGAATCGGCCGACGCTGTTTGCGTTTATTCAAGCATTCGAAAAAGAGCCCCAAATTACGGATTATCTGAATAGTGAGCATTATATTGAGCGCCCTATCAATAGCCCCTGGGCTTCTTTTACCTGATGGCAGTAGGGGGTAGCCCGAGCGTCCCCCTACATTCTCGTTAGGTCTCCAATAGCCAGTAACTACCGAAATAAATCCCTGTTTCGGTTTATCTCGCGAAGATTGGCTTCAGTATTAAAATTGTTATCGAACAGGCGCATCTGTACCCGCGGGTCGTCTAACCCGATATCACGAAGCAGTTTGGGAGGCATGGTTGAAAAAAAGCCAGTCAGTACCCGGTTTGCATAATAGTCTCTGACAACATTAATCAATTTGATTGCTGATCCAGTCAGTTTATCGACGTTTGAGTCACAAAGGTACGAAACTTCGAATTCCCTTACCAGTCGTCACCTGTCGTTTCAGTTTCGTTTCCCGATGCAAAACATAAAGCCCGCTGCCGATAATCAATGAGATGCCCAGATAAGTGGTGAGTGGTGGCACCTCGCCCCAGAACAGATAACCCCAGAGTACGGCTAGTGGCATGGTCAGGTACTCGAAGGGTGCGATAAAGCTCGCCTCCGCGTAGCGGTAGGCTTGTATCAGGCCGTAGAAGCCTATCGATGCGAATAAACTACAGAGTAGCAGCAATCCCAGGTCGTCGAGCGATGGAACAATCCAGCCGCGTAACAGGAATTCGAGGCTTGGGTGCCCCTGATAGGCGATTTGTCCACCGCCAAACAATAGCCCGCAAATGCCGCTGACGAAAAAGAATACCAGCATCGAACTTAATGCCATCGAAACCGCACCCTGGGATATTTTAACTGCAACGACCAACTAATTAAATTGCTTAGGTTAATCGGATTTTTAGATCGCTGGTGGTGTGCCAGGGATTGTTTAATAATGCGAATAGGTCTGACAACAATAAACACGAGCACTTCGGAGAGAGAATATGTCTGAATTCGCTGGAAAAACCATTTTAATCACCGGTGCTGGGCGTGGCCTGGGTCGAAGCACTGCACTGGCTTTCGGCGCGGCGGGAGCGAATGTTTGTGTCAACTACTCGAATTCCGCCGATGGTGCCAATGCGGTCGTCTCGGATATCGAGGCCGCAGGAGGCAGAGCAATTGCCTGCCAGGCTGACATCTCGGATAGCGAGAAGGTTAAGGTCATGGTGGATGAAACTCTAACTGAATTAGGGCCGACGATACGTGTCAATGGACTGGGACTTGGCTTTGTCGATTCCCCAATTGTTCGCGAGCTTTTTAGTAACGACCAAATCGCTCAGGTTGTCGATAACACGCCCCTCAAACGAATGACAAGTTATGACGAAACCGCAGCATTCATCAAGCTACTTGCTTCGGAGTCGGCGTCGTTCGTCACTGGGCAAACCATTATGTTCGACGGTGGGCGTAATATGCGCTGATAGACTTAAGGGCATCTCTAAAAATAGATTTTTACTCCTGAAATTAAAGATGCCGTTGTTATTATTTCAAAAGGTGATTAGCAAGGATGTTCAGTAGATCTAATCCAGTTCACTCGACTTTCCAGGACTCACCACGACGGCCTCATTAATCAATAAATTCATCGAGTGGCATTCCTCAGGTTTGCCATTTCTGGTGACGCTCACCGGGGAGCGCTTGCCTGCCAGTACAATTACGAATGCGATGCCTGCCAGAGTTTACTGAAACCGAACCAGGACGATTGCTGTGTGTTCTGCTCTTCCGGGACTGTAAAATGCCCACCGATACAGGGGGGGGTAATTCTTGCTGTTAAGTAGTTATTTTAGCCGCTATAAGCGCTCAATAATGGCCGCATTACCCTGACCACCCCCAATACACATCGTGATGAGTGCGTAGCGTCCGTTAACACGTTCCAGCTCGTACAACGCCTTGGTAGCAATTACTGCGCCGGTGGCACCGATGGGATGACCGAGCGAAATACCGCTACCATTCGGGTTGGTTTTATCCATGGGTAAATCAAGTTCGCGAATAACCGATAGCGCCTGTGCCGCGAAGGCTTCGTTGAGTTCGATGGTGTCCATGTCGGAAATTGATAAGCCGGTTTTTTCCATCACTGAACGCACTGCTGGTACCGGACCTATGCCCATGATTTTTGGGTCGACACCTGCATAAGCATATCCCACCAGGCGTGCCAGTGGCTTGATGCCGCTCGCTTCTGCCGCGCCGCGTTCCATTAGGACCAGTGCCGCTGCCGCATCGTTGATACCGGATGCGTTACCGGCAGTGACGGTACCGTCTTTCTGGAAAACTGCACGTAGCGAAGCCATACCCTCGACTGTCGCGTCACCGCGAAAGTGCTCGTCTCGGTCGAAGATTTTCACGCCTTTGCGGTGTTTTATTTCGATCGGAACAATTTGATCCTTGAAGCGTTCCTCTTCCCAGGCGCGGGCTGCGCGAAGGTGGCTTTCGACGGCCAGCGCATCCTGGTCTTCGCGACTAATCCCATATTTCGCAGCCAGGTTTTCAGCCGTACAACCCATATGTCCGTTACCGAAAGGATCCTGCAAAGCAGCAGTCACGCCATCGATAGCCTGACTATCACCGAGGCGTGCACCCCAGCGTAATCCGGGCAGGTAATAGGGCACGCGGCTCATGTTTTCTGCACCACCGGCGACAGCACAATCGTATTCTCCGAGTAAGATACCCTGACTGGCGGAGACAATTGCCTGCAAGCCCGAACCACAGAGTCGATTCACGGTGAGCGCGGGCGTGGTTTCTGGAAGACCTCCAATGATGGTTGCGCAACGAGCCAGATAAGCATCGCGCGGTTCGCTGTGAACGACATTACCAAAAAATACATGCTCGACGCTATCGGCTTCAATGCCAGCACGATTCACCGCTTCGCTGACGCAACGGCCTGCCATTTCGACTGCTGGAACGTCCTTTAAATCGCCGCCATAAGTTCCGATAGCAGTACGCACTGCGCTGACGATAGTGACTTCTTTTTGCTGGGGCATGATTTATTCCTCAGATATGGGGTATTGAAATTGTGCGAATTATAGCGGTTCCAGTCGTCAAGCCAGAGCCTTCTTTGCCGTTTTGATTTTAGTCATCGTATCCGCAGGAAGGTTCCTGCAATTGCCCCCAAATTGATCGAGATAAACCTGGTAAAGCGCTGCGTCAAACATCGGATCGCATTCGCGAATACAGGCGTCGCGGGTGGAGATAATCGTCTCGACCGTCGCTGCTTTGTTGTTTACTGTGCCACTATCGAATTCGGAAACTAACTGTATATCGGTGATTGTCTCGAGCACTACCATGGCTTCGGCCCAATAGCGGGTAAACGAATCCTTGGTAAAATGGCGATGGTCGGGATTGCCAGCACGATACTCGATTTCGATGAAGGGCTTACGCCACATAGGTCGGCTGGCGCGGATACTGGAAATGACTCTAGCGTCTTCCATGCAATCGAGTATTTCATCGATTATCGGATTGTCGGCAAATTTATCGAGGGCTAGTTTCATCGGGTTTTTGATCAACCAGCTTCGACAGCGCGTCGGGCAGTGAGCGCCCAGAGTCCAGCCATCGATAATAAGCCGCCACCGGTGAAATTGAATATTCGCTGTGTTCTCCCAGACGACAATAGCATTCGAGCTTGTCCGGCAAACAGCGCGTATAGCGTGGCATTGAAAACCGCTAGCACAACAAAGGTAACAGCAAGAATCCATAACTGATGATTCACTTCGTAGGCGGGCGAAATAAACTGCGGCAGAAAGGCAATGAAAAAGACGATACCTTTCGGATTTAGCGCGGTAACCAGATAAGTATTAGCGAAAAGCTTCCAGCCGGAATCTTTGCCTTCGCTGGCGGAAATGGTTTCGGATGATTTAAAGCCAGCCCATAATAGTTTGAGACCAAGATATAACAGGTATAGACCACCTATCCATTTGACTACCTGAAACCAGAAGGCCGACTGCGCCAGCAAAGTGCCCAAACCCAGTAGTGACAATACCAGCGCGGTAGAATCACCCAGAGCCACAGCGGCGATCAGTGGTAGCTTAACTCGATGACCATGAGAGAGGGAATAGCTGATCACGGTTAAAATGGTTGGACCAGGAATGATCAGCAATACGCTTGAAGCGGCGACGAAGGTTATCCAGAGTTCTATGTTCATGCGGGTTATTTGTAATACCAGGGCAACGGATATTAACAGATAGATTGCCGCAGTCACTGCGTTCCTTCGCAATGACTACTTTTGATTAAAGGTTTAGGCGAAAACGCTAAGCGCCTGCTCCAGATCGGCAATCAAATCGTCACAACTTTCAATACCAGTCGAATAACGAATCAGGCTTTCCGGGATACCGGCTGCAGCGCGTTCTTCGGCGGTACATTCGACATGGCTGGTGGTGACGGGTGGGCCGATGGTGGTTTCAACGGCTCCGAGGTTAGCCGCTGCATGCGCATATTGTAACCGTGGCACGAATTTGCGTACATCGTCGAAGTTATTGCCTTTGATCATGAAACTCAGCATGCCGCCGAAACCGCTCATTTGGGTTCTGGCAATTTGGTGTCCGCTATGCGATTCGAGGCCGGGGTAGAATACCTGCTCGATGGATGAATGGCCTTCCAGAAATTGTGCCACTTTCATAGCGTTCTGGTTCTGTTGACGAATACGCAGCTCCAGGGTCTTCATTCCTCGTAACAATAAATACGCCGCCATAGGGTGTAGGGTTGCACCATTAATTTCTCGATAGTGGTAAACCTTTTCAATTAGGCTCTTCTCACCGCAGATGACACCACCAAGCGCATCGGCGTGACCACCGAGGAACTTGGTCGCACTATGTAAAACCAGATCTGCTCCGAGACTGAGCGGCTGTTGATTAATAGGGGTAGCGAAAGTGTTATCGACAACAACAGTAGCACCGACCTTTTTTGCAGCAGCAGAAAGTCGGGCGATATCCATCACCTTGGTCGTCGGATTGGTCGGACTTTCGAGGTAAACCACGTCACAACCTTTGGCGATCTCGGCTTCAATTTCGTCGTGATCGGTAGTGTTGCAAAGTGTGACGTCGATATTAAAACGTGGCAGGAACTCGGTAAATAAAACATTGGTGCCGCCGTAGGTATCTTTTACAGAGACCACCCGTTTACCCGGCGACAATAGCGCATATAAAGTGCTGCTGATGACACCCATGCCAGTTGCCGCACTGGTTGCTGCTTCCGCTCCCTCCAGCTGGCGAATTTTACTTTCAAATGCATCGACGGTGGGGTTGGTGTTTCGACCGTAAATGTGGCCGGGTTTTTCACCGCGTGCCACCTGCATCCATTCGTCGACATCTTTATAGCCAAAGCCAACGCTATGTACAACAGGTACCTGGGTGGCGCCCTGGATTAAAGAGGCTTCTTCGCCGGCCCAGATACATTGGGTGGCTTGTGATATTTCATTGTTTGACATGATTAACTCGCTTCGGGTAAGGGCAATACGGTGGTCATTTTAATCTCGGATAAAGCCACGCTGGTGGTGATCTGTGCGACGTCCGAGAGGGCACGCAGGCGCTGGCGTTCGAATTTTTCGAGTGCACGACGGTTTTCGAACACGGCTTTTAACAGATAATCAAACTGACCGGTTAAATAGTGACACTCAAGCACTTCGGCAAAATCGCTGACTGCGGCTTCGAAACGCAAAAGCGCCTTTTCCGAATGTGCTTCTAGCCGTACCTGGAAAAAACAGATGAGATCGAGGCCCAGTTTGTCGCGGTCGAGCAGTGATACATGCTGACGCACCACGCCCAGCGTTTCCAGTCGTTTTAAACGCGCGTGTGTAGCGGGTTGCGACAGTTTGATGCGTCGAGCCAATTCGCTATTACTGATGCGGCTGTCTTGCTGAATTTCGTTTAGCAAGGCTCGGTCGGTTTTATCCAGAGATTCCATGTATGAGATTCTTCACATAAAGGCAAATTGGTCAATAATTATTTTGTAAATTTTGACAAATACAAAATAATTGAAGTAATATCGGCCAAATAGTTATAATTATTTGTTAATATCCTATTTATCCATTTGAATGTATGGTCTTTCACCTCATCGATGAGAGCGGTCTTTAGTGACAGGCTTCATTTCGAAATCAGGAATTGACTAAAACAGAAAAGACTAAAGCGATATGCCGCTTTATTTGATAAATATATATCCAACGATACACTCAATGAAACACCTGATTCAATTAATAGTATCTGGGTGAAGTGATGAGTGATCAGGAAGCGAGGTAAACCATGTCCGCAGCGAGTATTCATTTTAATTTCGATAGCCAGCGTGTATTAATTACCGGTGGCACTTCTGGCATGGGCGAGGCGATAGCCATTGCATTCGTCGAAGCAGGGGCAAATGTCATTATCAGTGGCCGTAATCGGGATAAAGCGGATGCGATTATCGAGGGATTAAAGGATGCGCCCGGAAGCATTCAATTTATTGCCGCAGACGTCAGTGATAGCAGTGAGTGCCAGATACTGGTGAGCCAGGCTGTGGGCATACTGGATGGTCTGGATATTGTCGTCAATAGTGCCGGCGTGATTTATCACGCCACTGCTGAGGAGACGACTGACCAGCAATGGCATGACACGATGAACGTGAATGTGAATGGAACCTTTTATATTTGCCGAGCTGCAATTCCGCATATGAAAATTGACGGTGGCTGCATTATTAACATAGCTTCGGATGCAGCGCTGTCCGGCAGTTATCATTTAGCCGCCTATTGCGCCAGCAAGGGTGCCGTTTTACAACTGACTCGAGCGATGGCAAAAGACCATGCGCGTGATAATATTCGTATCGTCCCGATTTGTCCTGGTGATGTTGATACACCGATGCTGCGTGGTGAATTTCAAGATCGCGGACTCGATGTCGAAGCTGGTTTGCGCGAATCGGCAAAAGCCGTGCCGCTGAATCGCGTTTGTAGCGCTGAGGAAGTGGCTCATATGGTTTTATATGCCTCTAGTGACTCGGCCAAATTCATTACTGGCTATCCGTTAGTTCTTGATGGTGGCAATCGTGCGTAATGAAAACCGAGGCCCAATTAATTTTATGTTCTGTTCTGTGAGTTATGTTGAAAAAGAATCCACCAAAATCAAAAAATGCACTCGCTGATCTTCGCCGAGTCCTGAAAGCAGGCCGCCGGGTTGGAGTCATGCATCAGGGCCAGGTGCTGGGGAGAGCTGTTGTTGTTGGGATAGAGGAGGACCGTCTTCTGTTCGAACCATTAGGGCCTGTCAAAAACTTGGTATCAGGCACAGTGGTGACCAACATCGAACGTGGAGTACCCTGGGATTTTCGTGTTCAGGGACTACAGCAAATAACAGAAGATGCGGATGTTTATTTACAGTGCCCGATCCCAGCCCGAATTAATATCAATAGCCGTAGAAATAATTTCAGGGTAACAACACCTGCTAGTGAAGTATACGAATTGCGATTTGAGATCGAAGAAAGGAAATACGAGGCACAAATCCTGGACCTCTCCCGAACAGGCGTCCAGATTAAATTGAAAGCAGACGAAGATCACAGGCTGGAACTCGATCAGATCATTAACGATGCAACACTTAACCTCGACGAGAGTGATCCGATAGTGGTTAGTTTTAAAATTTGCTGGATGGACGAGGGTAACGACTTGACATGCATGGGCGTGGAATTTCGCGAAATGAATCCTGCTCAATCAGACGAGCTTTACCGTCTGGTCTGTGAAATTGAACGCGAACTGATTCGTCGATTAAAGGCTCTGGAAAAGTAATTAATTAAAGATGGCTTGAAGAGGTCTCAAGCGATTACAGGTTCGATGGAAGGTTAGCTTTAAACACTTCGCGTATCAGCGTTGAGTAGACCGCGAGTCCGAGCCCATCAGCATTCATGGTCTGTGAAATAACTGCCGTATTGACACCGAGTACGATACCCTGGGGGTCTATTAGCGGGCCGCCGCTATTGCCGGGCAATATCTGTGCATCGGTAAAAATATGGTCCCTGCCCGATTTGGTTACGATACCAGTAGTCAGCGAATCGGTAATACCAAATGGACTGCCGATGGCGAAAACTTTTGCTCCCTGCCGAGGATACTTGTTTTTCGATAATGACAAATAAGGTGTTGTGTAATTGTCGAGCTTTAACAATGCCAGGTCATGGTCTTTACTGACCTTAACTAGTCTTACGCTATACTTTTTACCGTTTTTGAGAATGATGGTAAATTTTTTCGAAAAGCTGCTGACGCTGGAATTAAAGCCGAATTCTGATTTAGCTTTTCGGAATTCCTTTTCGGCGGCGCGGTATTCCTTTTTGTTATCGGCATACCTTTTTTTACTGCGCGCATATTTTTCTTTATAGCGCTTAAAGCTTCGTTTTTCGGATGCTGATGACCGGTTAGATTCGTAATAGGCTTTATTGTCGTCAATTTCCAGTTTAGAGTTTGCCAGTGATTGCTCGTCATCTTTCAAGTTGGCCTTATAATCATCGAGTTTAATCTGTTGCTGTTTTAACCGGACTTCCTGGTCTTTAAAATCGGTAGATGTGGTTGGCCTGACGACATGGCGATTGGTAATAATATAACCATCGTCAGTGATAAAAAACCCTGATCCCGAACCGACTTTGGTTTGTACTGTAACCACCGATAATGTTGCTTCGGCTACTTTATTCGATGGTTTGAAACGCTCAGACAGTACCTCTTTTAAATTGGATTTCGGAGCCTGCTTTGTCTCGCTGCTGACTTTTGTCTTTGGTGTGCCATCAGAATTTACCGGTTTATCGGTGAATTGCCAGCGACCTTGTTTATCCTGGTACTTATATATTTCAGCAGTCGCGGACTGGCTTATAGAAATTATAGCTATTGCCACCAGCAAATAGACGTAACCAGCTTTCTTCATTGCTAACTCTTCCCTGGAATTAAATTTCGTTTAACGCACCCGCATACCCGGTTTTGCACCCTCGCCAGGGTGTAATACGAAAAGTTCATTATCTCCCGACCCGGCGGCCAGCACCATGCCTTCAGAAATACCGAAACGCATTTTTCGCGGTGCCAGGTTGGCGACCATTACCGTGAGCTTGCCTTCCAGCGTTGCCGGGTCGTAGGCGCCACTAATGCCAGCGAAGACATTGCGGGTTTCGTTGCCTATATCAAGTGTAAGCTGTAGTAACTTGTCTGATTTCTCGACGCGTTTGGCGGCAACAATTTTCGCAATTCGAAAATCGAGCTTGGCGAAATCGTCATAATTAATTTCGCTCTCGATGGGTTCGATAGAACTGTCATTATTCTGCGAGGTGATTTTCTTTTCTGCGGCTTCGGCCTCTTTACTAGCTTCGATCATGCGCTCGATGTAAACTTTGTCGATGCGAGTCATCAAAGGCTTAAACCGATTGATAGCATGATCGAGCAAATTGTTGTCGAGATCGCGCCAGAATAGAGGCTCGACATTGAGGAATGCTTCGGCTTCGGCAGCAAGCTTCGGCAATACTGGTTTGAGTAGTATGACCAGCTGCCGAAAGCAGTTAATGCCGATGGTACAAACGTCGTGTACCTCACCGTGGCGAGCTTCATCCTTAATACCGACCCAGGGTTGTTTCTCATCGATGAATTGATTGGCCTTGTCGGCAAGCGCCATGATCTCGCGCATGGCGCGGGAGAATTCGCGATTCTCGTAAGCCTCGGCGATACTGTCAGACGCAGTAACATATTGCTGGCTGAGGCTATCGTCACTCAGGCTGGCAGCGAGTTTGCCATCGAATCGTTTATTGATAAAACCGGCGCAACGGCTGGCGATGTTGACAACTTTACCGACCAGGTCGGAATTCACCCTGGCGGTGAAATCTTCCAGATTGAGATCGATATCGTCAACGCCAGAACCAAGCTTCGCAGCAAAATAATAGCGCAGGTATTCCGGGTTTAAATGTTGCAGGTAAGTTCGTGCCATAATAAAAGTACCGCGCGACTTGGACATTTTTTGCCCATCGACGGTGAGAAAACCGTGGCAGTAGACCGCGCTCGGTTTACGAAATCCGGCGCCGTGTAGCATGGCTGGCCAGAACAACGTATGAAAACGTGCGATGTCTTTGCCAATGAAATGGTGCAGTTCGGCTTTGCTGTCTTCTTTCCAGTAGTCGTCGAAATTGTGGTCATTGCTATCGCACCAATTTTTGAAACTCGCCATATAGCCAATCGGAGCGTCGAGCCAGACATAGAAGTACTTACCCGGTGCATCGGGAATCTCAAATCCCCAGTAGGGTGCGTTACGCGAGATATCCCAGTCGCGTAGGCCTTCGTCGAGCCACTCGTCCATCTTGTTGGCAATCTCTTTCTGGATATGGCCATCACGGGTCCAGTGTTTTAGCATGTCACCGTAGTCGCTGACCTTGAAGAAATACTGTTCCGAGTCTTTTTCGATCGGGGTTTCGCCGGTAACCACAGAGATCGGGTTTTTTAGGTCGGTTGGTGCGTAGGTGGCACCGCATTTTTCGCAGTTATCGCCGTATTGATCAGCTGTGCCGCAGTTGGGGCATTCGCCTTTGATAAAGCGGTCGGGCAGAAACATTTCGGCTTTCGGGTCGTAGGCCTGTGAAATCACCTGAGTGCGGATATGACCGCCTTCTTTTAGACGGGTATATATCAGTTCGGCAAAGTGGCGATTTTCGGGTGAATGTGTGCTGTAGTAATTATCGAACTCGACTCCGAATTCGGTAAAGTCGGCCAGATGCTCCTTCTGCATGCGTTCGATTAGTATTTCCGGAGTAATGCCTTCGGCCTGTGCGCGTAACATGATCGGTGTGCCGTGCGCGTCGTCAGCGCAAACAAAAATGCACTCGTGCCCTCGTATTTTCTGGAATCGTACCCAAATATCGGTTTGAATATATTCCAGCATATGACCGATATGAATCGGGCCATTGGCGTAAGGCAGGGCGCTGGTAACAACTATGGTGCGGGTTTGGGAACTCATGGACAGGTTTTGCGTGGACTAAAATGAGGTATTTTAGGGGCTGCGCCAGAGGCTGTATAGAGGCGTTGCGAAACAATCGTATAAAAACTAGGTGATATTTAGCGAATGGCTCAGGTAAAATGCTCGGCCTTCGCATGAACTCAAGCAAGAAACTGGATAAGGTATGTCAATAGAAAAATCTCAGGTAGAAAAAGCGCTCGCGGAAGTAATCGATCTGCATATGGAAACCGACCTGGTAACAGCGGGTTCGGTTAAATTGGTCGAGGTCGATGGTGGCAAGGTTAGCGTCACATTATTGCTAGGCTATCCGGCAGCGGGTTATTTCGATACTTTAAAGCAGGCTGTTAAAGATAAAATTTCTGGTTTCGATGGCGTTGAAGAAGTCAATGTCAGTGTATCGAGCAAAATAAAATCGCATGCGGTCCAGCAAAACCTCAAACCACTCGAAGGCATTAAGAATATTATTGCTATAGCTTCAGGCAAGGGTGGTGTTGGTAAATCGACCACCGCTGTTAATCTGGCGCTGGCGTTAAAGGCCGAAGGCGCGACTGTCGGCATCCTCGACGCTGATATTTACGGCCCCAGTATACCGCGTATGCTCGGTTGCAGCGGCCAACCCGACTCGACCGATGGTAAGAGCCTGGAGCCGATGATGGGCCATGGTATACAGTCGATGTCGATTGGTTATCTGGTGGAAGAAGATACGCCGATGATCTGGCGTGGGCCGATGGTCACTCAGGCTTTAGAGCAATTACTCAATGATACGCGCTGGAAAGACATCGATTATATGATTGTCGATTTACCACCTGGCACCGGTGACACGCAGCTCACACTGGCGCAGAAAATACCAGTCAGCGGAGCAGTGATTATCACTACACCGCAGGATATCGCTCTGCTTGATGCGCGCAAAGGGCTGAAGATGTTCGAGAAAGTCGAAGTACCTGTATTGGGCGTAGTCGAGAATATGAGTATTCATATCTGTACTGAATGCGGCCATGCCGAGCATATCTTCGGCGAAGGTGGCGGTAGTCGTATGGCCGAAGAACACAATGTCGATTTCCTTGGCTCGTTACCACTCGATATTCGTATCCGCGAGCAGGCTGACGCTGGTAACCCGACGGTTGCTGCCATGGAAGACAGTCAGATCAGTGCTATATATCGTGAAATCGCACGAAAAACTGCGGCGAAGCTAGCCACCAAGGCGAAAGATCATTCGGCGGCATTTCCGAGTATTGTTATTCAGAATAATTAAATCATTGTCCAGGCGGTGACAGTTTGATTTCAATACGGCGATTAAGCTGACGCCCTTCGGCAGAATCGTTGCTCGCTACGGGGTGGTATTCGCCATAGGCGACCACTTTTAAGCGTTGCGGATCGACCTGGCTATTCTGCTGGAAAAACTGGATAGCTGCTATGGCGCGGGCGGTAGAAAGCTCCCAGTTAGAGGCATATTTTTTGTGCTGTAGAATAGGAATATTATCGGTGTGGCCCTCGACGGTAATCGCCTGGTCTGGATAGGCATTCAATGAGTCAGCAATAATTGCCAGGACTTTCTTGCCAGCCCTGGTGATCTCTGCCGAGCCGGAACCAAACAACACTTCGCTGGTGAGTATGATTACAGTCATTTGATTTTTGAGCTGGGAAACCTCGACCCTGCTTTCGTTAAGCTCCTGCTCGAGGCGATTTTTTAAATTAGCTATTTGCCGTTTGCTTTCCTGTTCCTGTTCCAGCTTCGTGAGCAATTCTGACTTTTCCTCACTCACGGTACTGATTTCGTTTTTCAGGGTTTGTTGAGCCTGTTGGCGCTTTTCCAGTTCAGCTTTGAGTTCCTCGGTTGTCAAACTTATCTTTTCAACCTCCTTTTCGAGCGTTGCCTCAGCCTGCTTTTGTTCGTCCTGGGTCCTGGCTAGTAATTCAGTTAGTTCCCGGTTATCAGTCTGAACCTTCTCCAGCAAATCGGTGAGCTCCTGTTGGGACCGTCTCTCTTTCTCCAGGCTGGCTTTTAAGTCGGCCTGTTGGGTGGCCAGATTATTATAGTCCTGCTCAGTTTTTTCTAGTTGGCGGGTTAAACTGCTTAGTTCTGACTGACCATCTTTTTCCAGAGATTTACTTTTATTTACCTCTTCATAATAGTAATACCATCCACCAGCCGCCGCCGATCCAAGTATTAATATGGGGAGGATTGTATAAAGGATATTGCCTTTACTGCGTTTCATATTAACCCTTGTTAAGAATTAGCTCGGAGCATCATATCATTATTAATTTAATGATCAATTTTAGTGCCGTTCTACGCAGCAACCGTAAAGTTCATCAATTCGCTTTAGTCGCAATGTAAACAACAGGTAAACACGTTATTTAAAATTTTACAATCTCCTGTCTAAACAGTTACGGATTAGACAGTTACTCTGGACTCAAATCACTCATCACTAAACACTAAACCTTAAACCCAATCGGGAGTCCATCATGAAAACTATACCGCTATTAAAGTATCTAACTATATTCAATTTTTCACGCCATTTGTTCGTCGTTGTGGCATTAGCAGTCTTGCAGTTATCTAGTTTACAGTCGGTATCAGCAAATGGAGTTGTTAACCAGGGAGTTAAAGCGCCAAAAATTCAGCTGGCGGTAATACTCGATACCAGCAATAGTATGGAAGGCTTGATCGACCAGACGCGTAACCAGCTCTGGCAGGTGGTTAACCAGTTTTCGACGGCAAAGCAAAACGGTGCTACTCCTGTTCTGGAGATAGCACTATTCGAATACGGTAATGACAATAACCCGGCGAGTGTCGGATTTGTTCGAATGCTAAATAAATTCACCCGAGAATTAGACCAGGTGTCCGAAGGGCTGTTCTCGCTTACTACCAATGGTGGTAGTGAATATAGCGGCTTTGCCATTAAGACAGTCGTCAATCAGTTGCAATGGAGCCGTTCTAACACCGACATCAAGACCATCTTCATCGCTGGCAACGAAGCCTTCACGCAGGGGCCAGTTAATTATCAGGACGCAATTCGGCTCGCCGAACAGTATGGTATTTCGATTAATACGATCCATGCTGGTGATCGCGAGGCAGGCATTGCCGATGGTTGGCAGTCGGCAGCACTAATGGCTGGCGGAGAATATATGAGTATCGATGCCAATCAGCAGGTGGTACATATCGACGCACCACAGGATAAGAAAATCGCTGAATTAAATGCTCAATTGAATCAGACCTATGTACCCTATGGCAGTAATGGTGGTAAGAATGCGCAACGCCAAATGGAGCAAGATGCATTCAGTAGCGAGATATCAGCGGGACTTCTGGCCAAACGGGCTAAATCCAAATCATCTTCTTTTTATAGCAATCCGAGCTGGGATCTGGTCGATGCTTTAAAGGATGGCGAAGTCGACGAAGAAACCTTAACAGAAATCGAAGACGCAGCCCTACCAGAACCGATGAAGGGTCTGTCGCCAAAACAGAAAATAGAATACGTGTATGCCAAAGCTAAGGAGCGTGAAGTAATCAAACAGGAGATTTCTGAATTAAGCCGACTAAGGACCTCTTTTGTCGCCGAAGCCAAACATGACCAGGTTGCTGCATCGCCCAGCATTAGTGATGCGCTGGTTAACGCGGTAAAAAAGCAGGCCAGGGAAAAGAATTTTATATTTGAAAAGTAAAGTTAGAGGAATTATTTAGTCGTCCGTATTCGACTATCTGCTATTCTGCTTCGTTCACCCGCAGCCTAATATTAGGTAAGCGAAAGATAATTAATGCTAACGCATCGTTTCCACCAGTTACCTGATAATCTCAAAGGGGCCGCTTTCTTAATGATGGCGGCCTTTGCTTTTTCATTGATGTCCGTAATCGTCAAAATTCTCGGCTCGCAGCTACATGTTACGCAGATTTTGCTGATTCGCCAAATCGGCATGATCATCATCGTCGCACCTGCTGTACTCTCTGATTTTCCGGGTGTGCTCAAAAGTTCCCGACCCGACTTGCAGATCGTGCGAATTATTTTCGCTCTGGTCGCTATGCTGGGCGGGTTTAGCGCAGTCATTCATTTGCCTTTGGCCGATGCTACTGCAATATTTTTCGCCAAGAGTTTTTTCGTCACTATTTTTGCTGTTTTGATTTTAAAGGAAACAGTCGGGGTATATCGCTGGAGTGCCGTATTTGTAGGCTTCCTCGGTGTCATGCTAATGCTGCGGCCGGGTGGCGAGAATTTTTCGATATACGGTCTGGCTGGCGTAGTCGGAGCAGCCGGAGCAGCCGCAGTCATGATTATATTAAGAATACTGACAAGAACCGATCAGCCGAAAACGATTCTTAGCTTCCAGGCGCTTGGTGTCGGTGTAATTATGCTGGTGCCCGGCATCTACTACTGGCAGTGGCCGACGGTTAACGAATGGATACTCCTCGGCGTACTGGGACTGGTTTCTTATTTCGCACAAAAGGGCAATATCTATGCCTATAAATGGGGTGAGGCCTCGATGCTAGCCTCTCTCGATTATGTGCGCCTGCTATACGCGACTCTGTTTGGATATTTAGTCTTCGACAGTTTCCCCAGCATCGGTACCTGGGTGGGTGCGGGTATTATTGTTGCGGCTGCTATTTTTACGGTGCATCGGGAGAGGAAGCGGAAGGTGGTTGGGCCTGCTGTCGTGGATGTTGAGGATGGTTGAGCCAGAGGCGACTATCCTGGTCTAATTTGACTTAAATCATTATGGTATCGGCAGGTTAAATTAGAATAGTTTCTGATTTGTCG
>JAUVCH010000142.1 GCA_030595795.1 Gammaproteobacteria bacterium | reverse complement strand
CAGGCGAATATCTGCTCCGACAACCACTCGTTTTGCATTCAGGTGTTGGGCAAACGCACGTCCTATGCCGTAGGCTATCTCCTCGTTAAGTTCATCACCTAGCTTCCCACGAACGTCATAGGCTTTGAAGCAGGTTAGTTGCATCAAGAAGCTCGCCCATAGACATCCTGAAAACGAACAATATCGTCTTCACCAAGATAATTACCAGTTTGTACTTCGATTATTACTAATAGCTCTGATTCAGTGTTTTCAAGACGGTGCTTGTTCCCAGCGATTATATAGGTTGATTCGTTAGCACTAAGTACTAACTCCTGGTCGTGGTTGAGGACTTTTGCGACGCCACTAATAACGACCCAGTGTTCACTACGATGATGATGCATCTGTAGGCTGAGGCTAGCGCCCGGCTTTACTTCAATGCGTTTGATCTTAAAATTCGAGCCTTCTTCTAACACCGTGTAAGTACCCCAGGGACGGTGTGTAGTGCGATGTTGCTTGTGTGCATCATGGCCTTGTTTTTTTAGTTGGGCATAAATGCCTTTAACTTCCTGTGAACTATTTTTGTCTGCGATCAGTAGTGCGTCGTGTGTGTCGATAATAATAAGATTATCAACGCCAACAGTACCCACGAATCGACTATCGCTTTTAATGGTGCAGTTTTTCGTATGTTGCACGATCACATCTCCCTGGATACGATTGTTTTCGATATCAGGTGCGGTCAGGTCGCCTAGTGCTCGCCAGCATCCAATATCACTCCAGCCTATGTCACAAGCAACAACTGCTGCATTTTCAGTTTTTTCCATGACAGCATAGTCCAGGGAGTCATCTGGCACGTCTTTGAAATCTTCTGGTTGAATTTCGACCTGGAGCAGCTCTTCAGATGATGATCTTCTGGCCCGTGCGAGGCTGTTTTGAGCTTCTTCAAGGATATCTGGGCAGTGCATCGTCATTTCTTTTAGCATGGTTCCTACTGAAAAGCAGAACATGCCAGAATTCCATAGAAAATCATCCGAAGCCAGGTAATCCTGTGCCTTATCTAAAGAGGGCTTTTCCACGAAACGAATGACTTCATTGCCCTTCGCCTCAATATAGCCATAACCCGTTTCAGCTGCAGTTGGATGAATTCCAAATGTGACTAACTTCCCCTGCTGAGCTAGTACAAATGCCTTGTCTACCGCGCCGACAAAAGACTGTTGATCTGATATAAGGTGATCGGCTGCAAGAATAAGTAAAACGGCTTCGGGGCCATAAGCCTCGGCCGCGAGTATACTCGCCAATGCAACCGCTGGCGCAGTATTACGGCCAAAGGGCTCAAGGATAAAACTTGATTTTATCGGCTTTTCAAGTAAACGATCAACCTCTCGGTATTCGTCTTTAGTCTTGAAGAATAGCTCTCTATTTGCCACAGTCATAATCTCGGTGACATTTGGCAACGACGCCCCGCGCAAATAAGCCTTCTGCAGAAGGCTTTCTCCATCGTTCAGCCGTATGAACGGCTTTGGTAAATCTTCTCTAGAAACAGGCCAGAGACGTGAGCCAGCCCCGCCACAAAGAATAGTTGGAATTAGTATTCCTGGTGTTGCGGTTCCCGTCGTTGATATTTTACTAGAGGGTTGATTTAACCCACCATTTATTTTTTGTAGATTATCCATACTCTGCCCATTTACCTCTCAGAAAAATTCGGCACCATTACTATAATACGCGCGCGGATATTACTCCAATGCTAATCTAAATCAATGAAAATGATTTTAAGAGCGAGAAATATACCTCTGCTTTATGGGCTTATTCTTCTCGTTCAAATTACGCCCCCAATCTGGCCAAATATTGAAATACCTTTGGACTCTGTTCTGAAAACCACCTGCTGGCCCTGTATTGGTTGAACGGACCATCAGCCTGTGGAGCCATTCATTATGGCGCTGGCCGGCCTGGTCCCCAATAATTATTTTTAGAAGATCGAGGCATTGTTCATCGCTTTTCCGTAGAAAATTATTTGGCGATCAGCGAAGAAACAGGTCGCCCGGCTATGACCCTGGATTTGAGGAGTTTATCTCCCCTGACTTCGAATGAGTTGGATATAGCAATACTAGAAAGTAATTTACGTCTTGTTCAGAGGTATTTCAGAGGTAGAGGAATCATCTTTTCTTAGTAAAGAAATCCGTATCAAAGCAATAAACAGGGCGAGAATACCCGATAGGAACAGGCCCACTATGATTATTGTATAGGGATTACGCGTTGGTTTCGGCGAAACGACGGGCTGTTGGCTAACAACCGCTAAATGGACATTATTAAATTGTATTGGCGTCTGAATTAATTCGGAAAGCTTTCGTTGCATCTCGTCGAATTTCTCGATATAGATAGTATCGTCCTTACGCGCTTTTAAGGCAGCTATTTTAGGATCATTCACCAAGGCTTCTATTTGTTTTTCGAGACCAGTTAAATCTTTAATAAATGGCCTGTCATCTAATCTTGAGGTCAGGCGATTTAACTCGGCTGACAAAATTCGGGTCCCCTGAAAATAATGTGGTATCGACTTGTCTGTTCCGCCAAATTCATTGGTGATCTGGGGGTTAATGCGCTTAGTACGCAAATCATCCCAGGTGACGGGGTCGACTATATTTAGTGCTTCGGCAGTGGTGAGGGCTTCTTTCACCCTGATCATTTGATTCTCTCGATTCTTTTTTGCTGTGCTAATTTCTAATTCTATTTGCATTTGCAGGCCAGCAATTGATTCCTGGTTTTTTTCCTCTAGCCTGGCAATTTGGGCCTGGCGACTAGCGTCTGCTGCTAATGTCAAAGACTCCAACTGTTCTTTTATTTTTTGAATCCTATTATCTTTGATAACTGCAATATCATTGAATAATTCAGCCAAAGCCATCTCTTCGGCCTGATTGATAAAAAGCCTGATGTAGTCCGCCGCTAACTGCGGTTCTGAGGAAACTAAAGCAACACTCACCTCCTTAAAAGGGGTCTTCTCATCTTTTTCGAGTTCGTAATAATCGTGCTTGACCCGGTTTACCGATAATTTACTACGTACATCAGAAAAAATTTGTGCTGGGGTTAGCAGGCTATCTTCAGACAACTCTTCAAACAGCTCGCTTTTCTCAAAAACTTTGACCTGATTATCGGGAGAGTTTAATTGATCGACGAATAGCGTTAAGGCCTTGTCAGGCGAAATCTCGATCAGGTTTTGGTCATGAATATCGCCTAATTCGTTAGCGCTTGGTAAGCGAACGACGGCTTCGACTGTGTGAGACCTGGTTAGGACATACGAACCCACTACCGAAAGCACCAGCCCTATAATCATCACTAACAGAATTGCTTTCCATTCAGCGAACAGGTTTCTGACGAGCGCTCCCAAATCGATTTCATCAACCGAGGGATCTGTCACATAAACTACGTTTTCCGATTCATGCTCTGGTGATCTGATTCGACCACCGGAATATGACTCTAGTATTTTCTTATTTTCCATTTTCCGTTTTCCGTTTTCCGTTTTCCTTAGCCATAATTCCGATGCAGCACATCTTTGACCAACTACATTCTGATACGATATGTTAGTTCAGTTTCACAAAATTCTGTACTCCAAATCTAACTTTATTTGATTTAAGTAGCAAAAGATAAGGAATTACAGTAAAAAATATCAACAAATAAGAAGCCATCTGCTTTTCTAAATAAAAAATGCTTTCGCACTAGCACTCCCTGCTATCGATAAATACACTAACTCATCACCTTACTTTGTTTAATTATCAAGATAGATAGCACCAAAACAACGAAAAAAGCCAACCACCCCTGAACTTTTACAAAGTAATAAAACGGTGTAATGCCGCTACGCCCCTGGACGGATTGGGTGAGTGATTGAACTTTAAATTGATCGCTCTTCTGTTCGATTTGGCCCCGTGCATTGATGAAGGCACTAATGCCGGTATTGGTAGAGCGAACCATCGGTCGTCCGGTTTCAATGGCGCGCATTTGTGCCATCTGCAGATGTTGATGCGGTGCCAGCGAATCGCCGAACCAGGCATCGTTACTGGCATTTACCAGTACATTGGCATCGGGCATATCACGCATGACGTCACGACTGAAGGCATCTTCAAAGCAAATCGAGATACCGAGCTTGATATCTTTTACTGACATGATTGCCTGCTCATCTGGGCCGGGGGTCAGGTCGGAGTAGGGAATGTTAATCCAGTTACGCATTATGTCGAGTAACCAGCGCAGGGGGTAGTATTCGCCAAATAGCACTAAATGCCGTTTGTGGTAAACACCCTGATTCTCGCCCAGTAATACCATACTGTTGTAAAAACGATTATTGGCGTTTTCAGAAAAAATCACACCAGTAAGAATATTGCTGCCCTGCTCCACCGCAGTCTTCGAGATGGGCTCTAATATCGATTGCTTGATGTTTTCGGAGCGACCGGGCAAAGCTGTTTCTGGCCAAACGATTAAATCACTATCCCAGTTTTTCACGGTTTCGCGCCAGTAAATATTGAATATATTCTGACGTTGTTCGTATTGCCATTTTATTTCCTGCGGGATATTGCCCTGTACCATGGTGATCTTAAGAGGACTACCATCGGCCTCCGTCCAGTCGATATTTTGGAGAAGAAACCCTCCAGCAGGAACGAGGAGTACTAAAACCAGTGCTAAATATTTTTTTTGTCTAGCTACTACAAACAAAGCTACCGAGATCAAAATACTCATGGCGCTGATGCCGTAAACACCGACAATGGGGCCATAACCTGCGAGCACCGATTCGGTATGCGCGTAACCGATGCTAATCCAGGGCATCCCAGTAATAAGCCAGCCCCGAAACCACTCGAAGGCGAACCAAAATACCGGTAACAGCCAGATCGATTTACTTCCCATCTGGCGTTTCGTCCACTGCCAGGCACACAGAGTCAGGGCCGGGAAAACTGCCATTACCATTACCAATAACGCCGCGATAAATGCCGCGACCACGGGGGGCGCCTGACCGAAGTCGTGCAGGCTGTTATAAGTCCAGTAAACGCCGAAACCGAAATAAGCATTGCCGAATAACCAGCCGTGCATAAAAACCTTTTTGACCGACATCTCGCGATCTAAAAGCGCAAACAATAAGACGGGCACGAGGATAGCTATCGGCCAGAATGATAACGGCGCGAATGCCAGTGGCATTAGAGCACCGAGGAGGGCTGAACATAGTAGTGTTACGGGGTAGGTCAAGCTAGCTTTCATTCACAACCTGAAACATATGCACCTGCCTGCTATCGGCATTGATGACCTTGAAGGTTATGTTGCCCAACTCCAGGGATTCACCACGCTCTGGTAAATGACCGATATGACCCAATACATAACCACCGATAGTTTCGACATCTTCACTGAAATATTCTGTTTTGAAGAAATCGTTAAAATCCTGCAAAGGCGTTAAGGCACGTACCGAATAACGGTTAGTACCGTGTAGCTGTATATCCACTTCATCGTCATCATCGTGTTCGTCATCGATTTTACCGACGATCTGCTCAAGCACGTCTTCGATAGTCACCAGGCCGGAGACGCCGCCGTATTCATCGACAATCATCGCCATGTGACTACGCTTGAGGCGAAACTCTTTCAGCAATACATTGAGACGCTTGCTTTCGGGAATAAATGAGGCCGGGCGAATGTAATCGTTGAACTCGAAATCATCGGTGTTTTCAAGTGAGAGTTGCAGCAGATCTTTGGCGAGTAAAATGCCGACTACATCGTCTTTGTCATCATCGATAACAGGGAACCGTGAATGCCCAGACTCGGTGATTTTTTCGATAATATCCGGGAGCGGATCCACATGCTCGATTACGATCATTTGTCCTCTGGGGATCATGATATCGCGTACCTGCATGTCCGAAACCTGAAGCACACCTTCGATCATATACAGTTCATCAACGCCAATAAGCTGCTGACTCTGCAGGTTTTTTAACAGATCCAGCAATTGTTTTTGATTCTGGGGCTCGCTGGTGAAAGCATTCGATATGCGCTCCAGCCACCCCTTCGTCGACCCGCCGTTGTCAGCGTCAGTCATTTTCGCTCCTACCGCTTGTGAAAGGTATCTCTAAAAATAGTAATTTTTTTGGGAGTGCAAGGAAGCACCGCGCGGAGAACCGCAGTGTACGTAGAGTACATGAGGATTCGAGCACGGAGCTGACACAGTAATCACGAAAAAAGTGCATTTTTAGAGATGTCCTGAAGTTATTGGTTATTATACGGATTACTATGGCCCAGGGTAGACAGGATTTTCACCTCCAGGGCCTCCATTCTATCGGCGTCGAGCTGGTTTTCGTGATCCAGACCCTGCAAATGCAACATACCGTGGACGACCAGATGCGCCCAGTGGGCTTCATCGGCCTTATTTTGCTCGGCAGCTTCGCGGGCGACTATCGGTGCACAAATTACAAGATCACCGAGACATTGGTAATCGAGATGTGGGATTTCTGCGGCAAAAGACAACACATTAGTCGCCGAATCCTTGCCGCGATATTGTGTGTTTAGAGCCTGACTTTCAGCCTCGCCAACAATGCGAATAGTCTGCTCAAGGTTGTCATATTCTTCCTGTAAAGATGCATTTACCCAAGACAAAAACTGCTCGGATTTGGGCAACCCTGTCAGGTAATCGTCATTTTGTATATCGACTTTTACGAGCATGAAAAATTATTTATTTTCCATCTGGTCGTAGGCTTCGACAATACTTTGTACCAGCGGATGACGAACCACATCGTCCGACTTGAAGTAGACAAAACCAATACTTTCTAATTTTTTTAACACGTTCAAACTATGCTGTAGCCCGGAATCCTGCCGTTCCGGCAAATCGGTTTGCGTGACATCACCAGTCACCACCGCCCGGGTGCCAAAACCGATACGGGTCAGGAACATTTTCATCTGAGCGGGCGTCGTGTTTTGTGCTTCATCCAGAATGACAAAGGCATTATTTAAAGTACGACCCCGCATATACGCCAGCGGAGCAACTTCGATAACGTGCCGAGCTATCAACTTCTCGACCTTGTCAAACCCCAGCATTTCGTACAAAGCATCGTAAACCGGGCGCAGGTATGGATCGACTTTCTGCGACAGATCACCGGGCAGAAAACCAAGCTTCTCGCCAGCCTCCACCGCTGGCCGGGTCAGAATCAGGCGACTGACTTCTTCTTTTTCGAGCGCCTGAACCGCCATCGCTACAGCCAGGTAAGTCTTACCTGTACCCGCTGGGCCGATACCGAAATTGATCACTTTTTTGGCAATATTTTGCAGGTAACGGCTTTGCTGTTCGGACTTCGGTTGAATATATTTATTCTTCAACTTAATTGCATAACGATCTAAATCTTCCGAGCCCGGTCGGTCGGCAAGATATAAAAGGTTATGAAGTTCTTCTTTAGTAAGCGGAGAATCCTTACTCCGGTCCAAAATCGACTTAATCAAACGGGTCGTTTTGTCGCCAATTTCCTGGTCCGAGCGTAATATAAGACTGTCGTCATTCAAGACCAGACTCACCCCAAAATGACTTTCTATAATCTTAATATTCTGGTTTAAAACGCCGCAGAAACTGCCAATTTGTTCGGAGGTTAGGTGCGAGAGATCGATGGATTTATTTATGGTAAGGCCTCTTCGGCAAGTCGTGGGCGCGTTTTCTGAAGGAGGACACCGAAGCTACAATTGCCATTACACATTTTCAATTAGCTCCCCTCTTAGTGAATTATTCAGAGCCTGGGTAATCTGCACATCCACAAACTGGCCGACTAATGAATCGGCACCAGCAAAATTCACCACTCGGTTATTCTCGGTCCTTCCCTGCATTTCCTGTTCACTTTTCCGCGAAACCCCTTCCACCAGAATACGCTGAGTGGTTCCCACCATCTGCCGCGAAATCCGGTTTGCCTGATCGAGCAATTTATCCTGTAATACTTTCAATCGCGCTTTCTTGGTTTCCATGGTCACATTGTCCGGCATAAAGGCTGCCGGAGTGCCAGGTCTCGCACTATAAATAAAACTGAATGATGCATCGAAACCAATATCGTCGATGAGTTTCATGGTGGCATTAAAATCGGCCTCGGTTTCTCCGGGAAAGCCGATGATGAAATCAGACGACATGCTGATATCAGGACGGATTTTCTTCAGTTTATTGATCTTGTGCTTGTACTCAAGTGCGGTATGACCTCGCTTCATCATCATTAACACACGATCGGAACCACTTTGTACAGGCAGATGCAAATGACTTACAAGCTCTGGCACGGTGGCATAGGCTTCAATAAGGTTATCCGAAAATTCTACTGGGTGTGACGTGGTATAACGGACTCGATCGATGCCATCGATAGCCGCAACATAATGAATCAACAATGCCAGGTCGGCAATGTCACCGTCAT
>JAUVCH010000008.1 GCA_030595795.1 Gammaproteobacteria bacterium | reverse complement strand
AGTCGTTCGGGGAATAGTGTGGCCTGGCTTCGGCATTCGCCTTCGATAAAACCGCTCATTCGATAGACCGTAGTGGGAAAGTAATATTATACCTGCAATGGAGTTTTCACACAGTCTGGGCCAAAATACGAAGCTCGTCGGTCGCAATTGAGAGTCTCCTTTAGAGGGCTAAATCAGCCAAGTTGATAATTGTTAAGTGAATCAACCGATGGTTTAGGTATCTCTTTGGTGGCTAGAGAAGCCAAATAAAGTAGGGTGTGTGTATCTTGATTGTTGTAACAAATTGCGCCAAAAGTGCGCCAATTTATAAAAGGCATTAATGCCCGTGAACCTTAAACGAATAAATTATCTGTTGAAACAAAGAGATGATGGTGGGCCCGGGAGGACTTGAACCGCCGACCAATGGATTATGAGATTACATCGCCGTGATGGGAACCCCACGGGTTACCAGGGTGTAAGCCGAATGTTAATCTTATCCTTACCAGTTTCGTTACCAGCCGGAGCCTGATTCGTACTGGAATCCTGATTTCCAGTCGTAACTGAAAAACAGCCCTATTCAAGCAGGTATTTTTCGGCCAAACTGGTTCTGCCAAATAGTCTCTGAAAGGTACTAAAAGGACACTACGCCAATATTTAGGTATGATTTCAGACCTGTATGAATTTAAAGTTTACTTAACTGCGATACCACCAATTAAATAGCGGTATACGGGCAGTATTGAGGATATCCGAGGAGAATCAAAAAAGTATTGACCACATGGAAACTATGGGTAAAATTCGTCGAAAATTTAGACTGGGATTTTACTCAAAATTCCAGATGTAAGTTAGGCTGAGATCGCTTTGAGGGCGCGCTTGATTTAGGCCAGGGTAAGGCCGAATCCAGGCCTAAAGAGGATTGATATTTTCTTTGCAACATTGTTGATCAGCTCGCAGGAGATACCGATATGTCTGATGCAAATATTCGAGACGAAAGCACGAAGAAAGAATGGAGCCCGAATCCCGTAACTCTGGGCCCCCAGAATTCATGGCCACCAAACCCGCTAAAGCTGTTTAGATGGCTGTTCGGATTCCCGGGTTATCTCTGGCCGGAAAATTTATTGCTGCTAGGTATTACGCTTGCAACCTGGGCTTTCCTCACACCGGATCTGAGCAGCATGCAATCCTTCGAGGTATGGTGGATAGCACTTATTTTTGCACGAAATATTGCCTTGATTCTTATCCTGTATGGTGGTGCGCATCTCTACTTCTATGTTTACAAACGCCAGGGTGAATCATCTAAGTTCACAAAACAGCCGCTTGCGACCAACAGCAGTCGATTTCGATTCAAGAGTCAGGTGCTTGACAATATGTTTCATACGCTGGCAATCGGTGTGCCGGTTTTTACGGGTTACGAAGCGATTTCCTATTGGGCCTTTGCCAATGGTTTTCTGGGGTTTATTGATTTTGGCGGAGACCCGGTTTTATTCTGGGGCTGGTTTGGTTTGTTGATATTTGTTGCACCGATGATCCATTCCATTATTTTCTATTTTGTACATCGTTTTCTTCATACCAAAACGATGTACAAAGCCGTGCATTCTTTACATCATCGTAACGTGGTTGTCGGACCCTGGTCCGGTCTTGACATGCATCTGGTAGAACATTTGCTGTATTTTTCAACTGTTGTTGCACAGTGGTTATTGGCACTTCATCCCGTGAATGCGCTGTTTCAAATTCATGTTGCTGCTATCTACCCAATAACGGGTCATCTCGGTTACGAAAAGCTGACTATCGATGGTAAGGAAAAGTATGATTTTGATGGCTACTTCCACTATCTGCACCATAAATTATTTGAGTGCAACTACGGAACGGCCACAATTGGCCTCGATAAGTTATTCGGCACATTTCACGATGGTTCTAAAGAATCTCAGGCAGCCCTGCGAGATCAAATTCGCGCTAAAAGAAAGGCTGCCGCCTAGTTATGTTTTTTCATCTCGGTCAGCATTTCTGACCAATGCCTTTCCCCCGGGGACGGGCACGCCGGTAGCGGGAGGTTTAACTTCTGATAAAACGCTTCAGATAATTCGAGCATAAAAGGGGCTTAATTTTGTCGCGATGGATGTGATGGAGGTGGCGCCTGCCTATGATCATGCAGGGATAACCTCACTGGCGGAGCGACTATAGGGCTTGAAATGCTGTATATGATCGCGGCATCAAAGTAAGTGTTGCGGATAGTTTCCCTCGAGTTTACCTATGCCTGAATCTCGATGGTGTCATCCTCGCCCCGATATCTATATCGTAAATTAATCATTTTCACGCCTTTTGGTTATTTTTTTTGCAGCTTTGGCACGAGGATTAAGCTGAGAAATAGCGGTAGAACTGGCGGGCATATTGACGAAAGCAGGGCGCTCATCGGTTGGTCGGGCTTCTCGTTTTCTCATGCGATAAAGTGCAAAAAATACGAACACCATACAGAAAAATATTGTATGGATAAAAAGCCCCTGGGGACCAAGAACGTCCATAGCAAAACTTCCGGTGATCGGGCCAATTGCCATGCCCACGGAAAAAGCCAACATTAAAGTTGCGCACAGCGGCACCATTTGTTTCGGAGAAACATAGTCTCCGGCGTGAGCCAGGAGGATGGGATAAATCGACATGGCAAAGCCGCCCAGAATACCCACGAGGATGACATAAGCCCAAAGCGGCATGGTTGGCATAAAGGCAATAATTGCTGAGAACAAAGCCATCATCAGCATACCGAAAATCATTACCTTGCGCCTGTCGCGCTTATCCGAAGCCCAGCCCATCGGCCATTGCAGAGCAAGCGCACCTATTTGCAATGCCGCACTCAACATGACGGCACCCGATACTTTCAGCCCGATTTCCACCCCATAGATCGCCATCAGATTGTTCATTGGGCTGTTAGTCATACCCAGGCACATACACCCTACCACTGCCAGCGGGGTTGTCCGGTAGACTTTTCTGATATTCATTGTCTCTTTTATAGGGGGTGTAGGGTTACCGCCCTGCCGACTTGCAACAGGTAAAAGTGAAAGTGAGAAAAGGGCGCTTACCAACATGAAATGCCAGTTTCCGCTAATAGCTGAAAAAGTAAAAACAAGTGGCCCCAGGGCCTGAGCCGACTTGTAAAAGATCATATAGACGCTCATCACGCGCCCACGTACAGAAGGTTTTGTTTCGCCTGAAATCCAGCTATCAGAGATGGTCAACAACCCGGCAAAACACACCCCGGATAGAAGTCGTGCGCTAGTCCAGAGTGCCAGATCGGTGTCGATGGCGAGTGCCAGTGTCAAAGTCGACAGCACCGTCGCAAAACAGGCGAAGGCGCGAATATGACCGATACGCTGGATTAAACGCGGTGCGTAGAAGCAACCCAGAAAGAATCCGCTTGCGAAACCGGCGGCCATGATGCCTATTTCTGTCGTGCTAAACCCTGCTTCCTGCATTCGCAACGGCAGCAGCACCGACAGCAGCCCCATGCCGCCCTGCAGGAAGACAACTCCGGTAATAATTGAACCAACAGCAGTATAGGGGTTCATGCGTAATAATCAGCGCGAACCGTAGCTCCGATAAAGTTACAGATAAGCCGTTCGGCATGGATCAGGGTAATGTTTTCGACATCGTATCTTGGCGCAATTTCGACCAGATCCATGCCCAACACCCGCCCCTTATTGACCAGGCCATGAATTAGTTTTCGGATTTGTATCCAGTTTAGACCACCGGGTGTTTGTGCCATTACCGCTGGCATGATAGTCGGGTCGATACCGTCCGCATCGATGGTGAGATAATAAGGACCGCCGTCGGGAATACGATCCAGTACGGCATCCATGCCAATATCGTGCATTTCATACGCACTGATAATCTGCGCACCATAGGCCCTGGCATCGTCCACTTCGCCAGTACGAGCACTGCCGATACCACGCATGCCGATTTGCACTATTTTATCGATCCATGGCATTTCTGAAGCCCGCCTTATCGGGCTTGAATAGCCTTGTGTTTCACCGTTGATTTCATGACGCCAATCGAGATGCGCATCTACATGGATAAGAGTAATTTTTTCACCAAATACTTCAAGTGCTCGAAGCACCGGAATGGGAACCCCATGATCCCCACCTAAGGTGATTAACGATGCTTTTTTACTAAAGATATTTCTGGCCACCTGTTCGGCTCTAATATAGTGCTGTTTGTGATCCGTTTTATCAGAACTCACATTTCCGCAATCAACAACTTTGATATCTCGGTCGTCGAGTAAAGATCCTCCGAGATCCCAGTCGTAGTGATTACGCGAATAAAATATGTCAGTTTTATTGCTGAGCTGACGAATCATATCGGGGGCTCTACTTTGCTCGTTAGCCATAGAATGAGTTTCATACGACATCCCGTAGGGGATTCCCAGGATTGCAATATCGCCTTCGAATTCTTCTATAGTTTCAATCATCGGAAAATCTAAAAAAGATTGTGGCAATAATGTTGGTGGTTCGATCAGCCCAATTTTCATATTTTCAGCATATTACAAGTTAAGAGTAAGGCTTGAGTATCGCGTATGTGCGGTATCTATATCAAGTCGAAGCAATCTCGAGGTGTCGATCATGAAAAACAATGTAGATTAAGTTTTTGATTTAGCTTAGCCTTCGACCATAACCACCGATGGAGACGAATATGATCGTTAGAACCTGGCACGGGCGCACACGCCTTTCAGATGGGGATGCCTATGAAGCATTTATGAAGACGCGGGCAGCGCCAGACTATAACTCGGTAGATGGATTGGAGCAGCTTTTCTTCACTCGTCGGGACGAAGACGATGTTTCACATTTCCTGCTGATAACCGTATGGAATTCGATTGAGGCCGTTAAGAAGTTTGCCGGCGATGACCCAGGCGTTGCAAAATACTACCCCGAAGATGATGAATTTCTTCTTGAGAAAGAAGCGCACTCTTTGAATCATCAAGTCTTTTTCTCACAGTAAAAATCAATACGTTTCATCGTTGACGCATCCAATGATCGTTACCGCCAATAGCGGGAGCGTAGTTTTTCCCTCAAACAAACGACATGAATATAACGGAAAAAATATGGACTGAATATCACACTAAATTACTCTCTTTTATTAGAAAGCGAGTTAATGATGATGCTGTGGCTGATGATATTCTCCAGGACATTTTTGTCAAAATACATTCCCGCATCGATGCCCTTGAAGAGGAGACCAAGCTTGAAAGCTGGTTATATCAAATAGCAAGAAATGCTGTTATCGACCACTATCGCACACAAAAGCCATCGGAGGAATTGCCGGAGTGGATGGCACAGCAAGACATTAATAAGAATGAGCGCGCCAAACAGGAATTGGCAGCTTGCCTTGAACCCATGGTAGATCTGTTACCTGATAAATACCGTGATGCCATTATCCTTTCAGAACTGGAGGGAATGAATCAAAAGGAGGTTGCACAAAAACAGGATTTATCACTGTCTGGAGCAAAATCAAGAGTCCAGCGAGGACGTGCCTTATTGAAAGGCATGCTTCATAAGTGCTGTGAATTTGAACTCGACAGAAATAACCAACTCATTGACTACACAAAGAAATCCGATGGTAATGATTGTTGCTAAAACAATCAGGAGAAAAATATTTTGCGTCTTTTATAAGATACCTTCGTCTATATGGGTGAAGATTTATTTTAGCCCATATTGTAGGAGAAATAACCATGAGTTCATGCGGCCGTCATGAAAACCTAAGTAAAGATAACCAAAATATAGAAAGTGGCATTAGTAATAAAGTTGTGAATATTGATTTCCTGTTTCTTGACTTAAGTGTTTGTACACGCTGTCAAGATACCGAAGGCAGTCTTGATGCCTCACTTGAAAGTGCGTCTGAGTTACTAAAAAATATTGGCTATGAAGTTAAAGTCAATAAGATACACATTGAAACGGAGGCGCAGGCTAGAGAACAGCAATTCGAAAGCTCGCCTACTATCCGCATTAATGGGCGTGATATTCAAATGGAGATCAAGCAAAGTCATTGTGCAACATGCAGCTCTCTAACTGACGGCGCATTAGTTGATTGCCGATTATGGTTTTATAAGGGCAGAGAGTACTCTGCCCCACCCGAAGGGATGATTATTGATGCGGTAATGAGTAGCTTATACAGCAATAAGAATACTATTGACTCAGACGATAAAAACGCTGAGGGAGCGTTCGACCTGTCTGATAATCTGGTGCAATATTTCGCAAAGAAAGACAGGCTATGCGCCGCTACCAATAAACTATCTGTATCGGTTGATTGCGGTTGCGAGGAAAGCAATTGTTGTTAATCGAGTTTTAAGTGGAGAAAGGGCTTACCAATACTCAGCTTTGTTGAGTGCTTCAACACAACGAGATTTCCCTACAATTGGCCTAATTTCATCGCCAAACAATGATTGACAAAGCCATCCCTCTGGTTGCGACAATGCAAATGGGGCTTTAGCTATTGTTTCAGTAATGCACTTAAACCCGACTTTAGAGTAAAAATCTGGGTCGCCATAAGTAAACACTAGCCTTACATCATTTTCCTTTAGGTGTTTAATACCAAAATTAATTAAGTTCTGACCAATGCCTTTCCCCTGGTGGTTTGTATGGATGGCTACAGGCGATAAAATAAAGGCGTTTTCAGAATTTTCAAACGCCAACCTTGTAAAAAAAATACTGCCACTTATTTGATCGTTTTCAGCGGCAATAAAGCCATAAATATCTTGAGCACTAGTTCTTGTCATAATATCCAAAACCAGGCTTCCAATTATAGAGCCTTCTTCCTGACCCTCTGAGTCAGAAAATACCTTTAAAAATAGTTGTTTAATTTCCTCAATATCAGAATTTTTGTATGTTGAAAGTTTCATTTATCTTCTCGATGACCTATTTGCTTAAACATTTAACCGCCGCTGAGCCCCACTACACTTTTCCAGGACGCAAAGGCGCGCAATCGATTTAAATCTTCGCATGACCCATTCTGCCAACAAATCCTCAATAAATGGTCCGACACATCGGCGATGGCTGAGATTGAATCTGTAATAGAGTCATACAGCATAACTAATGATATCCGATGGAAATCGGTTACGCTTGTAAGTATTCATCCCGAGCTCTTTGCACATTGGCAGTTTGGGGTTGGTTTTACGGCTGGATGATGGGAGCCGTATGAGCGGAGACGTTCACGTACGGTTCTGCGAGAACCTTGGGGTGAAATCCCCAGGGCTACTCATCCAGCAATTCTGTTACGCCCATCCTGCTTGGCCCGGTAGAGATTTTTATCGCAGCGTTGCATCCAAGTATCCCAGTTTTCATTGGCTTCGAGAGTAGCGACACCAGTACTAACGGTTCTGTTGGATTGCATGCTCGAGCGTACTATTCAGTAGTGTTCGATTTAAAAGTCCGATGAGTGGATCGGTCGAAACCTGAACTTCCAGTTTACGTTGCTGGTTAGTGATTACCCGAACAAAAATTACCGAGAAAATACTTACTGCCACAAGTGTAACCGTTAATCGTAAAGCCATGTGCGGCTCAAGCACATCCCATGCAGGGGGGAGTACTATGAAATGGAAAACGACGTTGGCAATCCAGGCTTGTCGTTCGTGTAGCATAAAATAAAAGGCAAGCACAGAAGGGTAGCACCAACACAGCAAGAGAAACACCGAAGGTTGATTTGACCCTGAAGTCTGAAGAAGGAACTGGTTTAAACAGGCTTGAAATCATAAGAAAAAGCTAGCAGTTTTTTTTATAAGGCCGGAAGCCAAAAATTTACTGATTGATTTAAAGTAGCCTTAATATATAGGAACGGTACTGATAAGTTAACTGAAATTCGATGACAATTGTCCGATGAATAAATCGAATATATTCAAGCGATACCGATCTCCACCGGTAATTATCCAGTACGCCGTATGGCTTTACTACAGATTCAACCTAAGTCATCGGGATATCGAAAATTTACTAGCTGAGCGTGGGGTAAATGTTACCTACGAGACAATCCCAGGAAGATAGTAACGGATAAATTGAGAAGCTATAGTGTTGCACATCGAGAATTGATTCCAGACACGATTCATGACACATCACAGTATGCAAATAATCAGGCCGAATTATCGTACCAACCAACTCGAGTACGAGAAAGGGGGATGCGCAAGTTTAAATCGATAAAGCAAGCACAGAGCTTCTTAAGTGTGCATGCGGCAATCTACAATTTATTTAACCTGGGTCGTCATTTAACATCTGCGAAAAATTACCGTTTATTTCGATGGCACGCCTTTATGTATTGAGAAAATGTGGTCGCTTAAAATGGCAACATCCACGGGGATTTTCTTGGGTAAAAAAGTTAACTTGTCAGTACGCTTTACAGTTATTGCCGGTAGCTTACTTGTTCCTCGCGAAAATATGCGGGCTAGAGATCAATGCAACAATTTTTCTCATGCATGGATCTAATTATTTGCGTTTGAGACTCTGTAATAGTTCGACAATAATAGCTCAGAATTAATCAGAGATATCCTGGTGATCAATCGAATAATTCTTTGCCATACCCACAATCCAGTCAGTGAAAGCAGTCACCTTGGGAATATGCATATGATCTTCCGGGTAAACCAGATAGTAGGAGACTATCTTACTCTCGGTTTCATCAATCGCCGGGATAAGAGAACCATCTTTAAGTTCAGAGGCGGCCAGAAGGTCGCTCTCAAGCACGATGCCAACACCTCGAACTGCCGCTTCTATCGCGAGTTCCGAAGGGTCAAGGCAGACACCACGCAATTCTTTATTTATAGGGACGCCTTGTTCAGTGAACCACATTTTCCAGCTAACCAGATTTTGCTCAGTGTGGATCAGGGTGAATTTGTGCAAATCTGCTATCGAACCAAGCTGGGTAGGTTTGTTTTTGAGGTCGGGGCTACACATCGGCAGAACACGTTCGGAGAGCAGGGGTTTAACCACACATCCTGGCCATGTCGACTGACCGTAATGAATACCGATATCGATATTTTTTTTTCGAAAATCAAGCAATTCGGATGTCGCTATCACTTTGACATCGATACCTTCATGCTTATCAAGAAAAGCGGGCAGACGATCCAGCAGCCATTTCCTGGCAAAGCTGGGGGCCGATCTGATAGTCAATTGGTCGGAATATTCAAGCTGCATAACCTGTTTAGTGGCATCATCAATCTCGGCAAACGCCGGGCCCAACAGTTTCAGGTAGGCCGCACCGGCATCGGTAATCGCAAGGCCGCCACTGAGGCGGTGAAACAGGTTTACACCGACCTGCTGCTCCAACTGTTTAACCTGGTGGCTAATTGCAGAAGGCGTCAAGGAAAGCTCTTTTGCGGCTTCTTTGAAACTCTCGTGGCGGGCAGCGGATTCGAAGGTTGAAATCGCTTTCAATGATGGGCGTCGATAATTATCCATTCCTCATTATTGCCAATACTTAAATATAGTCAGGATTTATTTTATTATGAATAGTGACAACAGGGAATTAGAAAAAAAGGCAAATTCTACCGCTAATGCAGCAATATCCGATAACACCGATGAACTTTGGCAAATTGTCGATGAACACCTGCTGCATTATGGCCGCGATTTTGTACGTGAATTCATAACCAGCGCATCGGGCCCCTACCTCCATACCGCTACAGGGCGATCCATCATCGACTTTTCATCCGGGCAAATGTGCGCAACGCTCGGACATAACCATCCGGCAATTCTCGACGCAATGCAGCGTTCGGCGGATTCGGTGATTCACCTGGACAGCACCATGCTCTCTCCGTCAATTGCCCATCTGGCCAAAGAACTCTGTGAGTTGTTACCACCACAACTGAGTAAAGTTCTATTCCTGAATACCGGTGCGGAATCGAATGAAGCTGCGATTCGCCTGGCCAAGCTTTATACCGGTTGTTTTGAAATTATAGGTCTGACAGGATCCTGGCACGGCACCACCTATGGGGCTGCTTCAACGACCTATGCTCACGGTCGAAAAGGCTATGGTCCCGGCATGCCGGGAACCATAGCCATTCCAGCGCCTAACTGTTACCGATGCCCGCTGGGCCAATGCCAGACGAGTTGTAACCTTGCCTGCCTGGATTTTGGATTTGAATACATTGATTCGGTATCGGTTGGATCGACCGCAGCGATGTTGATAGAGCCGATCCAGAGCGCGGGTGGAATTATCGTGCCGCCCGAAGGCTACATGGAAAAGTTACGGGCGTTGTGTGACGAGCGATCAATCTTGCTGATATTCGACGAAGCCCAGACCGGGCTTGGCAGGGTAGGCACCAATTTCGCTTTCGAGCAGCAAGCAGTTGTGCCCGACATTCTATCCCTGTCGAAAACCCTGGGGGCGGGCGTGCCGCTTGCCGCGACCATTACCAGCAAGGAGATCGCCGACAATACCCGTGAAAAAGGTTATTCACATTACACTTCACATGCATCCGACCCGCTCACGGTTGAAGTCGGTCTTGCCGTCGTACGTACGCTGGTTTCTGAGCAGCTCGCATCGAGGGCCGATGAAATCGGGCAATACCTGATGTCAGGCTTGCAGGTGCTTCAGGATAAATACGAATCGATTGGGGACTTGCGTGGCCGTGGCTTATTGCTCGGTGTTGAAATCGTTACCGATCGAGAGTCGAAAACCCCGGATAAGGAATACCTGGCCAAATTAAGCCAGCGATGCTTCGAGCTTGGATTGAATGTGAATCGGGTTGGTGGGCCGTTGGCGGTGTGGCGTATTGCGCCGCCACTAACAATTTCGAAATCTGAGATGGATTTGTCATTGGAAATTATGGATGAGGCATTTTCGTCGACTAAATGACAGCAGTAATCTCAAACAGGATACAGCCGAAAATCCGGTTGCTGGGCTAATTGGTATTAGAAATTCCCTTCATTCTTAATCTGGAATGACGACTATCTGGAAGCCCCCATCCAGGTTGAGCCTGGCCGCTTCGAGCTTGTCCAGGCAAAGATTAAGCCGCAATAATTAAATTACGTCCATTTCGTTTCGCTTCGTAGAGGTTCTCGTCAGCGCGACTTATAACATCAAAGGTGTTTTTATCACTCGTCAATAAAGATGCTACGCCAATACTGGTGCTGACCTGAAATTTATCACTAATCCCAGGGATGATGTGTTCTGACATGCCTTGCCGGAGGCGTTCGGCCTTTTGTTTGGCGCTTTCCAGATCGCATTCTGGTAGCAATATTCCAAACTCATCACCGCCGATTCGACCGATGATGTCTATATCGCGAATCATACTTTTACAGCATTGAGTAATTTCCTTGATGACGGTATCACCCATGGCATGTCCAAAGGTGTCGTTTATCGTTTTAAGATAATCGATGTCGAGGAACAAAACCGAATAGGGTAAATGATTACGACGACTACGCTCGTATTCAATATTGGCGTTAATGATGAAACTACGCCGATTTTGGCAATTGGTTAGCGGATCGATGTAGGCAAGCTTTTCGAGGTCGTCCTGTTGCTCAGCAATTCGTTTAAACAGTGGCTTGAAAACGAAGATACCAATACTGATGACTAGAATAACAATGGTGCTGAGTAATATGGCGATAACCAGACGAAGCTGGTTAATACGGAATTTACTATTCATTGTGTAGAGAGTTGCCAGGTCGTCAAGGCCGTCGTGTAGTATTTGTTCAGAGGCTTTTCGAAGTTCTTTCAGGTAAAAACTGGATATTAGCTCTGGATGCCAGTCCTTTGAAAGCACCTCGCGTGTGTTGTAGATAAACAGGCGTGCTTTCTCGTCGAGATATTCGGGTTGGCCAAAGAAAAGATCATCTATATTATCTTCAAATATTACATTTTCTCCGTTCGAGAGAAGTCCGCGGATGAGTAGTTTGTGGGTCTGGTCGAAAGAATCTGTAGATTTTTGGGTGCGGGCGACGATATCTTCACGCTTTACGGGGTCTTGCTCGTTGGCGTATTCGAGTAGGAGGTGAACGATTCGCTCCGACAACATACTTTGACGACTGCCAATATCGTTGACTTCGACCATCGATGACTCTTCGGAGACGATATAATCAAATACTAACTGCGAAGCCATTACCAGCAGGACAATCGCTGCAAGGCTGCTTAAATAAATGCGTTGATATTTATTCCTACCAATAGCCAAGTTTGGAATACCCCTTATATTTTATATTATGTTAATCTTGCTGATATGTCGGGGCGGCATTAACCCTTGCATCACTACTGAAATACATAGTTACATTTGATTCTAGACGATTATTTTCAATTTTGCTGAAAAATTATCAACGCGCGTATCCAGCGAGGTTTAATACCAGATGTTAGTGTTTAAGGTGCCAGGTCTTGCCACCATTCCTCGAAAGCTTCTTCGCTAAAGCTAAGAACGCTACCTAGTTCGCCGCTACGCTCTTGCCAGATCGGCAGAGCCGCTTTGGGAACTGAAATTAGTAGAGGAATACCTTCGACGATAGTTTGTAGTATTTCGTCGATTAGGCCTTTGCCGTTTTGCTCTAGTTCGCCGAACTTTTCGATAACCACCAGATCCAGCCGATCATGAATCGCCTGCCGAATAATCTCAGTGGTTTCTGCCAGAGCCGAAACGTCAAGGCTACACTCACTGCTATTGCTAACCGGGCGCGAAATAGGAATGCGACGGCCGCTAGCAACATCGATAGCATTAAGGCCATTCATCTGGTTATCTGAGTTGTAGGTTGCTTCCTGAAGCACGCCGCCCACGCGTTTATTAAGTGTCTTTAATTTTTCGACGAATTTTAAAAGCGCCATTCTATCGCCAGTATCGGACTCATAAACGGCAGCAGCAAACATTGCACTAGAATTGTTGTTTGAAGCCATGTTATTTTCCTTTCCACACAGGTGAACGTTTCTCGGCGAAGGCTCTCGGACCTTCCATAAAGTCTTCTGACATCAGCATTTTCTGGTAGATCGGGAACTCGTTATTGCCGTGTTTGGTTGCCGCAAAGGCATCTTTTATCGATCGATTTTGAATACCCGGCACAACTTCCTTAAGAGCCTGCAAGGCTAGCGGAGCACCTTTGGCAATATTCCTCGCCATCTCACGGGCGGTATTCAACAGTTCATCGAACGGGCAAACACGACTAACAAAGCCCCAATGTTGAGCCTCTTCGGCACTCATTCGTCGTCCAGTGTAAAGTAAATCCATCGCGACATTATACGGCAGCCGACGGGGTAAGTGTTGAATGCCACCGACATCAGGCAAAAAACCGCGTTGCATTTCCGGCAGAAAAAATTCGACGTGGTCGGCAGCGATGACCAGGTCAGATGCCAGCGCGATCTCAAATCCGCCGCCCACAGCGATACCATTCACCGCGCAGATTAGCGGTTTCTTTAAACCCCAGAACTCGGTCATACCAGCGAAGCCACCGGGGCATTCAAAAGCGGCATTGACGGCGTCTTCGTTATTGTCTAATTCGGCTATTTCTTTTAGGTCCCAGCCCGCGCTGAAGATGCGATCGCCACTTCCGGTGATGATACCGACCTGTAAATCCTCGCTGTCCTGTAGCTTTGATAATGCCTCGTAAATAGCATTGGAGACGTTGGTGTTAATCGCATTTGCCGGTGGCCGGTTAATGGTGATCTCGATGATCTGATCAAAGGTTTCTACCTGTACTGAATCGCTCATAGACTGGCCTGAAATAATTGCTGGAAATGCCGACAATATATGTCAAAATCCGTGCGCATTCACTAAATGATTTGATCACTATGAGACATTGGTTAAGTCCCTTGCTGTCGCCGAAATCAGTCGCAATTGTCGGTGCTTCTGAACGCGCTGGAAACCTCGCGGATGGCACCTATCAGCAATTGGTCAATACAGGCTATGATGGCAAGCTGTTTTTAGTTAATCCAAAATATCAGCAGTTGTACCGACAACCCTGCTACCCGAGTTTAAAGGACTTACCCGAAGTACCCGATCTGGTGGTTTATGGAATTAGTGGTCTGGTACTAGAAGCCAGTTTTGATGAAGCCCTGGCCATCGGCGTCGGCGGAATTCTGATTTATGCCAATAATTATCTGAAAGATGACATCGAGCCGCGTTTGACCGAGCGTTTGAAGGAAAAGGCTGCGAGGGCTGGCATTCCGGTTTGTGGTGGCAATTCCATGGGTTTTTACAACTACGATGATAATGTTCTCGTCAGTTTTGATCGACCGCCACCTAACCGGCCAAAAGGACATATTGGTTTAATCCTGCACTCCGGCTCCGGCCTGACTTATCTCGCCAATAACGATGCCCGATTTTGCTATAACTATGTAATTGCCAGCGCACAGGAAACCAATGCCAGCGTTGGTGATTATATTGATTACCTGCTCGATCAACCGTCGACCAGGGTTATTACGATCATGCTGGAAACGGTGAGGGATGTGCCTGGTTTTATCTCCGCGTTAATAAGGGCTCAACAAAAAGATATACCCGTTGTTATTACCAAATTGGGGCGTACCGAGAAAAGTGCGCGGCTTGCCATGAGTCATTCAGGAGCGATTGTAGGTGATCACCAGGCCTTAGTTGCTGCCTGTGAAAGATATGGCGTGGTGCTTTGCAGAGATCTGGACGAAATGATAGTCACTGCGATGTTGTTTGCTACGGGTATGAGAATAGCCAATGCTGGTGTTGCCAGCATTCTCGATTCTGGTGGGATGCGTGAGCAAATGATCGATCTTGCGGATGATTATGGCGTTCGCTTTGCTGATATCGACGATCAGGCCATAGCGCTCATGCAAGTTTATCTGGATACTGGACTGGAAGCAGACAACCCACTCGATGCCATGGGTGCATTGGGCCGCAATACGAAGCAAACTTACCTGGAATGCGGCAAGGCTTTGCTGAACGACAAAGACACGGGGTTACTGACCTTCGAATTCGAGTTTCGTGATGGTTTTTCGCATTACCCCGAACTGTTTGATGTCGTCAGGGAACTGGCTGAATATAACGACAAGCCAGTCGTTGTGATCAATAGCTGTACTTTCACCAGTATAAATGACACCGCCGTTGAACTTACCCAGCAGGGTATTCCGGTGATTAATGGCATCGACGTCGCGCTGCGGGCGATTCGAAATTTAAGTCGGTATAAACATTTGGATAAATTCCTGTCAGGGAAAAGAAAAAACTTTAATCAGGAAAAGGTCGCTTACTGGCGGTCTGAATTAGCTCAGGTTGAATCTCTGGATGAGGTGAGCTCGTTGGCGATGATGGCAGATTTTGACTTACCTGTTGTGCCGAATTTTCTGTGTGACGATGAAGCGGCAGTGATACGGGCTGCTGAGTCAACAGGCTATCCATTGGTAATGAAAACTGCCGAACCAGGCATTCAGCATAAGTCCGATGTCGGCGGTGTTTTTGTCAATATTCAAAATCAACAGATGTTAATTGACGCCTACCGATCACTCCGTGAAAATCTCGGCGAGCGCGTGGTGCTCATGCCAATGGTCAATAAAGGTATCGAAGTATCGCTGGGCATGAAATACGACCCGCACTATGGCGCGATGATCATCATTGCCAGCGGTGGAATTTTGATTGAACTACTCAATGATCGCGCCTTTGCACTGGCACCGGTGAGTGAGAATCAAGCCAATGAATTACTCGATGATTTAAAGCTTTCGAGGCTTCTCGATGGCGTACGCGGACAACCGGCAGTCAATCGAGAGGCATTGGTTTCTTTGATTACAGATTTTTCGGAGTTGGTTTATACCCTTGGCGACTCGATTGCCGAAATCGATTTAAACCCGGTGATTGTGACAGGACGGGGTTGTACGATAGTGGATGCTTTAATAATTGGGAAATACTGACTCCTGGCATCATCTATTTATTTTTTCCGGTATAGGCGGTAAATTCAATTTTGTTTTTCCAATGTAAGAACTGGGTTAGACTCTGACAGAATAAATACATATAAAAAGTATGGGGAGTTCGTAATGTCTAAAAGAACCTTCGAAGCACCCGGCGCTGGAACCTGGGAACTAGATACCACTCATTTTGCAAAGCCAAGAACCCTGTATTCCACTGGAGGAATGACGGATGCATTTATACGCGGATTTCGCGAAGGTACCGAGCGATACGGTTTGTTCCTGGACTACCTCGAATCTGCGAATCTTCACGGCTTCAGTTATAGCAAGGCCGTACTCGCCTTTGTACCGTCCGATGCACCACCGGGACCACCACCCGAAGGATTTTTCGACCAACCTGAGCTGATTGCGCGGTTTGAAAATGGTAAAAACGCCATCGAAAACAAACTCTGGCATGAAGATATGCAGCGTTGGGATACTGAAATAAAACCCGACTCGATTCGGCGAAATCAGCAACTACAATCAGTACAACCTGCTTCGCTGGATAATAATGCACTTGTCGCACATCTTGTCGATTGTTACCAGAACCTGGGCGAAATGACCTATCGTCATCATATATTTACTATCCCCAGTGTTATTCCAGTTGGACTCTATATCGGCAAAGCCTGCGAATGGGCCGGGGCCGATGCCGGTGAAGCACTCAATCTGTTAAAAGGGTCATCACCCGTGTCTCTCGGGCTAGCAGTCGCCGAGCTTAGCGAAATTGGACGCTTGCTTCGACAGCAAAACGTTGATCGCGATCTATTCAAGGAACATTCATCCGAGGATGAACTACAGGCACTGTGCTCACTACCCGAACCCGTCGGATCTGCAATTCGGCATTATATTGATATCGTCGGGTATCAACTGACATCTGGATACGACATTACCGAGCGTTATGCGCTGGAAATGCCCGAAATTCTGGTGGGAAATATCTGGAGTTCACTAGAAGTGAAAAATACCAGCGATGAACTCGCCGCCGATCAACAACGATGCCAGGATTTCCGAAACCGGGTTCCGGCCGAGCACCGCGTAGAATTCGATTCGCTGCTACACGAGGCTCGGTTCATCAACCGCTTGCGCGACGAACGCGGTGTCTATAATGAAGCACGGGCGCTTGGCTTATCTCGTCGGGCTGTGCTCGAAGCCGGGAATCGTCTGCAAATCAGCGGTCGACTAGACAGGGGGTCTGCACTGCTACATGCCTCGCACGATGAAATGCTGGCAATGCTGGCTGGAGACAATAGTCCCGATCAGGTGGAGCTCGATGACCGCGAACTCTGGTATCAAGCCCACACTACCGATGACGTGCCATTATTTCTCGGACCCGCGCCATTGCCGCCGCCACCATTGGAAGCGCTGCCCGAAAATGCACGCCTGGCGCAAGCTGCAATTGGTGCCGCACTGGGTAATATATTCGATGCGCCGGTTGAGGAGGATAGTTCCGATAACAGCATTAAGGGCATTTCGGTGAGTCCCGAAACCTACGAAGGGATTGCGCGCATTATTCAAAGCCCGGACGATTTTCACCGATTACAGCAAGGCGATATACTCGTTACCAAAAACACCTCGGCGAGTTTCAATGTGGTTTTGCCAATGCTCGGCGCTATCGTGACCGACCGTGGTGGTCAGTTATCGCATGCGGCAATCATTGCCCGCGAATATGGGATTCCGGCCATAGTGAGTACACGAAACGCAACTCAGGTTATTCAGGACGGCGCGAGGATTCGCGTCGATGGCAAATCGGGCACCGTTGAAGTGCTCTCATAAAGCCTATCGCGTTAATTGAAGCCGAAGACGAATTACAATTCGGCGGTAAGGCAGTTAGCCTTGGCGTAGCCATACGAGGAAGCCTGAATGTGCCTCCAGGCTTTGCATTGGCATACGACTGTGTCGAAAGCATTGTACAAAACGATGCTGCGACGATAAATGAATTGAGATCGTTTTTTGCTCAGATGCAAACCCCGATCGCGGTGCGCTCGTCGGCGATTGGCGAAGACTCACAAGGCGCGAGTTTTGCCGGTCAGCACTTGACCGTGCTCAACGTAACCAATTTTACCCAGTTAAAATCTACCATCCTCGATATCGTCGAATCCGCATCAACACCATCCGCATTATCTTATCGCGCCAAATTAGGCATCGAGGGCTCACCCCAAATGGGCGTGGTGTTACAGGAGCTATTTAACCCCGAAGCAGCTGGGGTAATGTTCACCCGTAACCCGATGACTGCGCAGCAGGAACGGGTTATCGAAGCCGCATGGGGGCTGGGCGAAGTCGTGGTTGCAGGACTGGTGATCCCCGACTATTACCGCATCAGCCCGCAGGGGGAAATTCTAGAAAGACGCATTGGCGAAAAAGATATCAAATTTCGCCTACTCAACGAAGGCGGAACCGAGGAAGTCGAGGTCGCTGCCGAGCGCATTAATGCCCGTGTACTCGACGATGAAACACTCGGCAACCTACACTCGCTGGCTCAGCAATGCGAAGTCATCTACGGTACTGACCTGGACATTGAATGGGGCATTGCCGATGGTAAACTGATGTTACTGCAATGCCGTGCAATCACGACTTGATCATTCGCCGCGCAATTTTAAGGTGAGTAAGGACATCACTCAAAAAGCATCTACTGGCTTTATTAGTGCATTGGTGCTCGGTGCAGCCCTGACTCCACTCAATTCAACCATGATCGCAATTGCTTTGCCGTCAATCGGCGAAAGCTTTCGTATCAGCGCCAGTGACCTGACCTTCTGGCTGGTTTCGACCTACCTGTTGGTTAATGTTGTCCTGCAAAGTCCGGCGGGAAAACTCGGGGATATGCTGGGGCGTCGTCGTGCTTTCGCAATCGGGCAGATTCTATTCGCAACGGGCGCACTGATTGCGATACTGGTGCCTCAACTTAGCGCGTTAATCATTGCTCGCGTGCTGATGGCAGCCGGTGGCGCGATGTTAATTCCAAACGCGATGGCCTTACTGCGCATCGTCATCCGCGAAGAGCGGCGCTCACGGGCATTTGGCTATTTTGGCGCTTTTTTGAGCGCATCGGCAGCCATAGGCCCGCTAGTCGGTGGCTTGCTTATTCAGTATTTCAGCTGGAAAGCAATATTCCTCGTTAACCTGCCATTACTGCTGATTTCCTGGATTCTGGTCAAATACGATGCATCTTATCATCCGCCGAAGTCAAATGCCGAGACTGATCACCCTGGCTTTGACTATATCGGTATGCTACTGCTCGCCATTGGTTTGGGCATATTGATAACGGGTATGCGTAGCGGAGGATACTGGCCGCTGGCAGCGTTAGCTGCGGGAGTTCTGGGTCTATACTTGTTTGTACGCTGGGAGAAACATACCCCTCATCCGCTAATTGATCTGCAATTGTTCCGGCGTATTCCCTTTGTGGTTAGCGGATCAATCGTCGGCCTGCAAAATCTCGGCATGTATGCATTGTTGTTCCAGCTTCCTTTTTTGTTAAAGGAAACAGAACAACTAGGCCCGGGTGAGACGGGGCAAGTATTGCTCACTATGACCCTGTTCATGGTGTTATTCGCGCCTATTGGTGGTCGGCTGAGCGAAACCATTGGGATTCGCTCGACCATTATCAGCGGATTGGTGATTAGCATTATTGGACTGGCTACGCTGCTTTATACCACCGGCAGTTCGCCCCTTTTCTGGATGTATATCGCACTGGCATTGGTAGGCGCAGGAATCGGCGTAGTCTCCGGACCAGCGCAGGCCGCCGGATTGTCGGCCGTTCATCGAGATCATAGCGGTGTCGGAGCAGGCATTTTATCGACGATGCGATATCTCGGCGGGATGGCAGGAATTGCGATAATTTCGACCATTCTTACCGAAACAGACCCAGTTGGAATGCTCGAACAAAGCAAGCTCTGCTTTCAAATTTATATTGGCTTTACCTTGCTCGCAATAATGCTTGCCTGTTGGTTGCCAGGTAGAGATCGGTTGGGTGGTAGGCGCTAAATGAGTTCAAATAGAAAAGATCAAATCTGCGCTTTACTCAAAGGCATCGAAACGGGTGATGAAGCCTCGGTGGCTGTCGTCAATCCCGATCAATACATTCAACACAACCCCCAAACCTGCGAAGGCGGCGAGGGCCTGGCAGCTCTATTTAAGCGACTGGCCAAAAGTTCTCCTCGTGTCAATATCGTGCGTGTATTCTCGGATGACGACTACGTATTTGCTCATACCGAGTATGATTTCGCCAGCTCAAATATCGGCTTCGAAGTCTTCCGCTTTGAGGGTGATCTAACCGTTGAGCATTGGGACAATATCCAGCCTCGAAAAGGCCCGAACTCCTCCGGGCATACGATGGTTGACGGGCCGACCAAAGCAACTGATCTTGACAGGACTGAATCCAACCGCGAGATCGTGCGAGGTTTCATTGATGATGTGCTCATCGATGGTCAGCTCGATAAACTGGATTATTACATTGATAGCGAGAGCTATACCGAGCACAACCCACGCATCGGTGATGGCCTGTCTGCCCTACGCGTAGCGCTATCAGAATCGCTATCTAACGACGGTAACAAGATCCAATACGACAGGCTTCATCGGCTTTTAGCTGAAGGAAGTTTTGTGCTGTCGGCCAGCGAGGGTTTTCTCGATGGAGTCCACTCCTCATTCTATGACCTCTACCGCGTTTTTAATGGCAAGCTAGTGGAGCATTGGGACACCACCGAAGCTATCCCCCCACGCAGCGAATGGAAGAACGACAACGGCAAGTTTTAATGTTCGATATAATGCATCAAAGCAATCTCGAATACCGCCAGAATCATGTGTAAGACCGAAATATTATGAAACTAGTCAGTTATCAGGAAAATAAAAATTCACCACAACTCGGTATCCTCCAGAACGAGAATATCCTCAACCTGGCCGCTGCGAGCCAGGGCCAACTACCCGACGATATGCTGTCGTTTCTGCAGATGGGTGATTCGGCAATGGCAGCGGCAAAGGCGCTTGGGTCCGAGCGCCAGGGTGATATTCCGCTGCCTTCGGTTGAGTTATTAGCGCCAGTACCGAATCCGAGCAAGGTGGTGGCCATCGGGCTTAATTATCTTGACCATGTGCGTGAATGCAATTTACCGATGCCGGAAGTAGCGACCATGTTTTGCAAATTTCCATCGTCAATCATCGGTAGCGAAGCCGACATTTGCTGGCCAGGTTCGCTCACTGAAAAAGTAGACTATGAGGCGGAGCTAGCCATTGTAATCGGCAAGGCTGCCAAAGATGTTAATGAAGTTGACGCTTTTGACTATATTGCCGGCTATACGATTTGTAATGACATCAGCGCACGTGACCTGCAGTTACGCCCAGGTGACCAGTGGTTGCGCGGTAAATGCGTCGATACATTTTGTCCGCTTGGGCCTTATCTGGTTTCCCGCGATGAAATTGCTGATCCCAATCGGTTGGCTATTCTATGCCGTTTGAATGGCGACACCATGCAGGACTCGAATACCAATGAAATGATTTATCGTGTTCCTTATTTGATTCAATATCTGAGCCAGGCATTCACCCTGTTACCGGGTGATATTATTATCACCGGCACTCCGAATGGCGTGGGTGCTTTTCGTAAACCTCCGATCTGGTTGAAAGACGGTGATCGACTCGAGGTTGAGATTGAAGGTCTGGGATGCCTCAGTAATAGTTGCCGGGTGATATGATCGGTGTGCTGAATTTAGCCGTTATCTAATTGATATGATGAAAAGGAGAATAGTATGAGCAAGACCAACGAGTATCTACAACGCTTTATGAACGGGGTTATAAAACGTAATCCGGGCGAACTGGAATTTCATCAGGCAGTGTCAGAAGTGGCTGGAACCATATTTCCGTATATTGCGGATAAACCGATCTACCATAAAATGCAAATACTAGAGCGAATGGCTGAGCCCGATCGGGTTGTCATGTTCCGCGTCCCCTGGACCGATGACAAGGGTAATATCCGCAATCAACGTGGCTATCGGGTGCAGTTCAATAACTCGATTGGCCCCTACAAGGGCGGGCTGCGGTTTCATCCTTCGGTCAATCTGAGTGTACTCAAATTTCTCGGCTTCGAGCAGACATTTAAGAACAGTCTCACCGGCCTGCCGATGGGTGGTGGCAAGGGTGGGTCCGATTTCAATCCCAAGGGAAAGAGTGACAACGAGGTGATGCGTTTTTGCCAGTCCTTCATGATCGAGTTGCGCCGCCATATCGGTGAGGATACGGATGTGCCAGCGGGCGATATTGGCGTCGGTGGGCGCGAGATTGGCTTTTTGTTTGGTCAGTATAAACGCCTTGAAAATCGCTTTGTTGGTGTTCTCACGGGTAAGGGTATGGAGTTCGGCGGTAGTAAGATCCGAACCGAAGCGACTGGCTATGGGACTGTGTACTTTATGGATAATATGCTCACACGAGCGGGTAACGGTTTCGATGGCAAAACTGTCTGCATTTCGGGTTCTGGTAATGTTGCTACCTATGCCGTTGAAAAGGTGAATCATCTGGGTGGAAAAGTCGTCACATTGTCGGATTCTTCGGGATTTGTGCATGATCCAGAAGGAATAACTGCCGAAAAATTAGAATACTTAATCGACCTGAAACAAGTGCGCCGTGGGCGTATCAAAGAATATGCTGACGAGTACAACTCAGCCAGTTTTCATGAAGGTCGACCATGGAGAGTCTCCTGCGAGATTGCGTTGCCCTGTGCGACACAGAATGAAATTAACGAAGGGGAGGCAAAAACACTGCTCAAGAATGGCTGTATCGGCGTCTCAGAGGGAGCCAATATGCCCACCGAACTGGCAGGTATCGATGTATTTCAAAAAGCTGGAATTTTGTATGCACCCAGCAAAGCCGCCAATGCTGGCGGTGTGGCTGTTTCAGGGCTGGAGATGAGCCAGAACAGTGCGCGTATCGCCTGGAAAGAAGCAGAGCTGGAGAAACTCCTCAAGGATACCATGCAGACCATACATGACAGTTGTGTCGAGTATGGAGAGCGTAAGGGTCGAATCGACTATCTTGCTGGTGCGAATATCGCGGGCTTTGTTAAAGTCGCCGATGCGATGCTTTCTTTTGGGCATACTTGATTTATTGCCGATTAAATTTAGTACCAGGTATCTGTAGGCCGGAATCCATGGGTGTTGAGGCTAATATCATGGGCAAACAAGCTTCAACTTCGGCTGATAGGTTTTATACCTTGCGGTATCACGGGTAATTAAAGGTATTCCCAAATGTTTGGCATGTTCACCAATATAGAAATCCGGCATAGGTGACGTTTTATTCCCTTTGTTCTTTCGATACTGTTTAAAGGTTCGACTAACGTTAAATGCTACTTCATTTGGAATTTCCAGCATTTTAATGCCCAATAGCCCGAGCTCGTTTTCGAGTTGCTTGTGCGAATTGAAATTTAAAGCGATTTCCGTAAAAACAATAATATTAATAACGAGTTCGTATTCGCTGGCCATTTTGAATAGCGTAGCAGACGACCATTCAAACCAATCCTTGTCATCGTTAAATACATCAAGCAGTACGCAGGAATCGACCAGTGACTGTTTGCTTTTAGTCACGCGTCATATCCATGATCTCATCGGTAGACAGCTTGCCCTTAGTGATACCCCGCGCCTTTTCGAATGGATTGTATCGTTCCAGATTGACTAGCTCGACATGATTATTCACAAGAATAAAATCAACTTCGGTTTCACCGGGAATAATGTCCAGGCGTTCTCTGATGTGCTTCGGGATAGTGGCCTGGCCTTTTGTAGTGACAACGCTCATTGTGATGCCCTTAATTAGGTATTACTTTAAAGATGAAATGGTAATACATGGAAGTAATACTGTCCAGGGGTGAAAGTAATGCTTTATTCGTGGGCTTTTTGGGATTGGGTTATTGGGGAGGCTGGTGGGTGATTGGCAAATTAAAGGGTCGTCATTCCGGCGTAGGCCGGAATCCATTTTAATCAGTTTGTGATGATTGGCTGGATGATTTAATCAAAGATGGAGGAATTTATGAGTTTGGCTAAATACTAGACCTGACCCTGGTTTTCCATGACCCTGGTTTCCTCAGGTTAGTCAACTGGCGATACCCAATATAGACACAATCTGGCGAGCGCTTGGTGATTTAAGGAATTCGAATGCCGACTTCTCAGATCATTTGATTGCCCGAATTAATCGGGCTACTGGTTGTGAATATACTCTAACATTCGACAAAAAGGCGGCTAAGCAGGGTTTGTTTGAATTGCTTAAGGCTTGTTGATTTCACAGGTGTTGGGGTTGTGATGGGATGGATTCTCTGTGCTGAGGGGGTGGCTGGTGGAATGGCTAAAAGCTTGATCTGACCTAGGGCTTTGCTTATGTCAAAATGCTGCTGCTAGTAACTCCACACTATTTTTTGCTCTATCCTTTAAACTGGGATCTTTGAGTATGGATCTAGCCTTCTTTCGAATTCCCGAGTCACCTTTGATTAGGAATGCACGTCTCAAGTAATCAAGCGATAACACGGGGTCTTTCTCCAGGTTGTCAGCTACAGTTTCATAAAAATCTGCTTGAGCGTCCAGACCGAGGAGGAACTTGGAAAAATTAGATTTGAATTTAGCATCGAATATAATGTATTCGGTTCTGACAAAATCGCTAGGAATAACTATGTTTGGCGATTTTATGATGAGAGTTTCTTTGCCCAGAGCTTGTGCAACGCCTATCTCATAGAAAATATTTAATAAGGTTTTTGGTGGCATTTCTTCATGGCCTATTCCTACTGAGAGGGGCGAAGCGGCAATTTGTTTCCAAATTTTAAGGAGAAAGTCTCGACCGGTAATATCAGTGGATGCGTCTATGATCGTAAATTTAGCTTTTTTACAACACGTCGAAATAGCCTTCCTGATAGCATTTACCTCTAGTGGGATTCTTCCGCCTAACTGAGTCATTAGAAAACAATGACGAGGTTTACTGGGAATATTATTGGTTAATACCTGACCGTCCGTGGGGTTATAGAAGATCAATTTTTTAAGGTGGCTATTTTTTAGAGGTGCTTTTACGAGCTATGGGAATACCCTTATATTGACCTTCACTTTTCTTGTGGGCCACGATTTTTCCCGCAGTACGGTCAATTTTCACATAGTGACCAGAGCGAGGGTTTTTAACTTGAACAATATCGTGTTTTTGTGCGGGCATGAGGAAATTATAGACGATTGTTGACGTTGTTAACAAATGTATTTCTAAACTACTGCTTAGAGCGGGACTAGCTCGGCCTTATTTAGGTGGTAGGCGGGGTGGGTGGTGTTAGGATTGTGGGTTAAGGACTGTAGGATGCTGTCACCCCACTGGGCATAAAAGGCACGAATCGCATCATTCGCGTAATTCTCCATAACTCTCTGACTCATCGATATCTCAGACCCAATCCAAAGGGTAGACGCCTTGATCAACATGTATTGGTGTTGGTTTGTATTTCTCGATTGATGCGGTTCGTACCTTACCTTACCGCCCTACGATGCTCGAACTATTACATAACGAGCAAATCGACGACAAAAACCGTTGTTTTAGTTGTCAATTCAAAACCGAATCTGGGAAGATGGATAAAACCTAGGAAACGCAGTTGGATCTCGAAAGTCTGCACAATCTCTTGATGCGCCTGGAAAACGTGAGAAAATGCTCATCACCGATGAGGTGACTACACATTTTTCAAGTTTCCCATGCACATCAATATGACGTGCATGGATGCACTAATGCGGCGATTGCAGGATGCAATAGAGCTGCCTTGCACATCTTTTTCGCGCCCATCTACGTTTTCTAGATTAAAGACTTCGACCAAAGGGTTAGTATGAGAATTTGTGGTGTAGATTTAACCGGTAGCGATGCGGTTATCTGTTTGCTTGAACTGGACAAAGGACAGTTTGGTTTACCCGACTGTCGGGTGCGGAAACTGACCCTGAAAAAAGGGCATACAGCTGAAGACCTGCGTCAGTTCCAGTTTGAATTCGCAAAACTCATGAGTGATTATAGTGTCGATAAAGTCGTGATAAGAGAACGCATGCCCAAGGGGAAATTTGCTGGTGGCGCTATCAGTTTTAAACTTGAGTCTGCCATTCAACTTATTGCAGATCTGGATGTCACTCTATTATCTCCATCGCAAATCAAATCGGCATTGTCGGAAAATCCTTTACCGGTCACATTTTCTGATACCGGTTTAAAGGTATTTCAGGAAGGTGCATTCAAAGCGGCCTACGCTGCGCACAGGCCCCCTGTGTCAGGATAGATTAATTTCGAACGCCACCCCCCACTGAACCTACCACAACCCAAATAGTCTCAACTAGAACTTAATCAAGAATAATTAAAAACCAAATAAAATGGGAATCAAACAACTTAGCTGGAGACGTAAAATCGTTTATGGTTTGGCGTTATACGCAATCATTAGTGTTTCTCTAGGCAGTTTATATAGTTCAACCAGTTTAGGTGCTACCAGGGCACCGCTACAAGAATCACATGATGGCCCGGTCGTAAAGGTTTACGCAGCACGAACTTGGGGCAAAAAGGGAATGCTTGCGGTGCATACCTGGATAATGACCAGGCGACGTGGTGAAACTCACTATAATCGTCACGAAATAATCGGATGGAAATTGCGTTGGTCGGATAGTGCATTGAGCTCTCGCCGATGGGATACCAATGACGATTCTAGCTGGTACGGGAACCAAGCTACGTTATTGGTCGAGCATCGGGGTGACGGTGTGGAAGAGATGATCGGGCGTATTGATGCTGCAATCGAGAACTATCCTTACAAATCGCAATATCGCTTATGGCCGGGTCCGAATAGTAATACATTTACGGCCTATTTGGGTCTGGCCGTTCCCGAGTTACATCTTGATCTACCTTCAACCGCTATTGGAAAAGATTTCCGCCCGGTACACAAACTATTTGGTCGATCTGCCAGTGGTACGGGTCTTCAGGTTTCACTACTCGGTCTTGGCGGACTCTCTATCGGTTATGAAGAAGGTGTTGAGGCAAGTTTTTTAGGCATTAATTTCGAATGGGATATTTTCGACTGGGCGATCGAATTACCGGGGCTGGGTCGTATAGGGTATCGTCAATAAACCACTATTTCCAGCCGGAGAACTGGTAGGCGGAATATTTTATTTTAACTATCCGGGCGGAACTGGTCTAATGTCCGGCCCGGTATTCGGCCGCTTGGCCGGCCAATCCGTCGGGGCCAAATAAAATGCTACCGGTTCAGAAAATTTACCCGGTAGTAATAAGGAAGACTGAGTTAATACGAATTTAATCCACGCTATTAGTACTGCCAAGGATTTCTTCGAGTACCCGAAGGAGTTTCGGTATATTGATCGGTTTGGTAAAATAGGTTCTGAAGCCTGCCTTCATTCCTGCTTCGACATCGCCTGGCATGGCCGCGGCGGTAATGGCGATGACCGGAATGTGTTTTGTTTCGACTGCTTTTTGCAACTGTTTCAGAGCCTCAATTCCGCTCATGCCAGGAAGATTAATGTCCATTAGAACCAGATCGGGTTTCTCATTTATGGCGAGGTCGAGACCTACTTCGGCGCTATAGGCAGATAGCATTCTGATATTGGTGAACTGGCCGATAATCGATTCCATCAAGCGTAAGTTGTCCGGGTTGTCCTCGACATAGAGAATCGTGCGAGCGGCTTCATCTTTTTGCTGCTTTGTGTTGTGGTCGGGCCTCGCCACTGTGTTGGTTTGCCTTTGACTTTCGGCCTGCTGACTGCTCAAGGGGATATCAATCCAGAAGGTGCTACCCTTGCCCTCTATGCTCTCGTAGCCAACTCGCCCATCTAGCAATTCGATAATTTGTTTGGTGATGCTCAGGCCGATACCTGTTCCTTCGATCTCTCCCGATTCTCTTCCTAACCGTTCGAAAGGTTTGAACAGATCGGCCTGTTTTTCGACAGGAATACCTTTACCGGTATCGACCACACTGATACGTAACATCTGATTAGGGATTTCTTTACAGTCTAGCGTCACTGTGCCGTCCTTGCGGTTGTATTTTACGGCATTTGACATCAAATTGAGTAACGCCTGTATGGCTCGGGTTTTGTCGGTCCAGAGTATCGGGAGTTGGTTCCTGTCCACCTGATCCAAAATCTTGATGCCTTCCTTATCAGCCCGCCCCTGGATCAAGTACAAACATTCATCAATAATCTCTCCTGTGGATACATGATCGATGTTAATGGATAGTTTTCCTGCTTCGATCCTGTTAAGTTCCAACACCTGGTCAATTAGTTCAAGGAGATAATTGCCGCCTCGGGTAATATGATCGACGGATTGTTTTTGTTCATCACTGAGGGGTTCCTCGGAGTTCATTTCCAGCATCTGTGCGAAGCCCATAATGGCATTCATGGGAGTACGTAGTTCGTGACTCATGGATGACAGGAACTCCGACTTTGCCCGGTTGGCGGTTTCAGCTTCCTCCTTGGCAGCGAGAAGAATATTTGCCGTCTCTTTGCGCTCGGTAATGTCGTGCATGATGCCGACAAACTTCGAACCCCCATCGATATTCATCGGTGAAATGTTTAGCTCCATCTGAAACTGTGTCCCGTTTTTATGCAACCCGTACAGGTCTCGGGCGGTATTGATGATACGGGAGTTCGTAATCCTGGAATTTTTAATATAATTGTTGTGGGCATTGCGTTCATCGAGCGGCATCAACATTGAGACATTTTTACCGATGGCCTCTGCAGATGAATAGCCGAACATTTTTTCCGCTGTTGGGTTGAACGTTTCTATTATTCCCTGTGTGTTAATGGTTACCAGGCCCTCGGCTATATTCTCGATGACGGCACGTTGATTGGTTTCGCTGTTTTTAAGTTCTCGTGTTCGAGTTTTAACGATTGCCCGGATTTCATCAGTTTTGCGATGATTCATTAAAAACAGGTAGAAGAGTATGGTGCTCAGGATCAGGCCGAAAATTAATACTCCCCAGGATTGATACTGTCTGTTTATTTCAAAATAACTGGGGTCCGGCACCATCACGACCTTCCACTGCCGCCCCGAGATATCGAGCGCCGACTTATGGATAAAATCAGGAGTATTCCACAGCTCGGAAAATGAAAGCTCCTGCCTGTCCTGGTTTAACCGGGAGTAGTGATGAAATACTACCTCGGAGCCATCGTCAGCCTCCACGTCGACTATGTAAATATCGAATCCTCTCGGTGGTATGCCGGAGAGAGAATTTTCCAGAGCCTTGCCGATATTGAATTGAAGCATAATAAAGCCGCGGTGCTTTTCTCGACGTTGTCGAATTGTCGCCAATGGCTCGGTGGTTTGGTAGACAGGTTGAACCAGGTTGATGTTAGATCTTAAATTATCTTCGTCCCCATCGATCATTAAATAATGCACAGGTCTGCCTGTTATTGGTACCACAATACCTTCATCCCGTGCCTGTTCGAGCTGGCTCAGTACTTCGGGATTCGATGCCAGATCAAAGCCGATCGAAGGAAGAAATTTTTCATACGGCTGGGCGAACAGGATAGGGAAGTGGATCACACGAACCATTGCGGGAATATCTTCATGTAGGCTGGGATCCGGGTCGAATGAGGTATGATCGCTAATAAAGTATCCTTGCATCCATTTCGATGACTCGAATGATCCTCTCTCCTTGCCGAGAACCCGGGGTGCCCAAATCACGCCCTTGACCTCCTCGGAGGCAGCGATAGTTTCGTCGGTAAAATAAATGAACTCGTCCCTTTCTACAAACTCAGACCCCTGGAAAAAGCGTTTGGTGGAGTCGAGTTCTATGCGGATATCTCTCAGTCGGCTTTCCAAAATGCGCTGATAGCTATCCGCCGAAAAGTTGAATTCTTTTAGCAGATTTTTATTTTCCCAGTCACGCACGAAAAAAAACGCGACCAAAACAACAGCGAGGCTGACTACAGCTATGGTAAAAAGCTGCGTGGAATACTTCTTATTTTCTTTCGAACTGAGATCAGAGCCCATACCTATTTTTGCAGTTGCCCCAGTGTTTTGTCGAATATTTCTTTATAGGCGCCATCTTTTTTCATATCTGACAGGGCCCCGGCGGCTTTTTCGACTAAATCCGAATGTTTTTTGTTGAGATACATGAACATTTCCCGTTTTGCCAAAGGGGGCGAATGAGGCCGAATCTCGATACCTAACTGCTGCGCACGCCAGAGCCCCTGCCAGCGTTCGTATAGCATAAACTCCACATCGCCATTGTCGAGAAGATCAAACATTTGCTGCGCAGTTTTGGTCCGTGTTGTCGATTTGTGATCGGGCAGATTGTTTTGAAAAATCTGCCAGCCTTTAATATAAGCTATCTTGAATCCATCCATCGTACCCCAGTCGTCTGTGGTGAGAGATTGATCGGTCGAGTAGGCAACAAAATCGTTATCCATCAGCTTTTCGGGTATCCGGATTAGGTTAGGAAATTTCTTTTCCAGGCCTTTGATGCGTAATGCTGCCCCATCGTCGATCCCGTTATTGGTATTTTGTAACGATTTGGCTGAATTTTGATAAACGATAACTTCAGCATCTATACCTATTCGGCGAAATGTCTCTTTGACGATCAAGTCGATAAAACCGTCTTTGTTATTGGTCGTGAAGGGGTCACGAATGCCCGTGTTTAAGACGAGATTTTCCGATGCAAAGGTAGACGTTGCCCCGCAGAGCAGAGTAAATACAGCAAGTACCGGTAATGTTATGTTTTTCATAATTAGCTTCTCATTAGACACACCAGGAACGAAATATGCTATGAATGCATATCTATATAACTTTTAGCAGATATTTTCCTGATAGCAAGAAACTTACAGTAATTGCTGAAATCGAGAGGGGAGATGGCTAAATCGAATAAAGCAAACGTAAATAATATGAAGAAGAAACTCGGTCTACTATTAATGCTGGTCGCGATTGGATTGCTAATCCCGGGCGTAACGCAACCCATCATGACACTGACTGGCACAGTCGATAAATCCGAGCTAGCTGACCTCGGTATGCAGATACTGTCCGAAAGCCCTGATGTTCCTCAGTTTATGGCCTCATTGGTTGAGCAATTAGTGAGCCAGCTTGATGTTCGTGGTGAAGTTGCTGCTTATGATAAAACCCGTAGCATCACCGGAACCATTCAGGAGTTATACGATGCCAGGCAATACCTGGTTGCCTTCCTGATTGCGCTATTCAGTATTGTCGTGCCGCTGAGCAAATGCCTGTTGATGATTATTACCGCAATCGCCCAAAACAGATTTGGCAGGGTATGCGAAAGTATTACACGAGTCATCAGTAAATGGTCGATGGCCGATGTTTATGTGGTTGGTATTATCGTGGCTTATCTGGCTGCAAATGCGACCCAGCAAACTGAAAAGCTGTTTACTTTCAATGCCGAATTCGGCGTCGGGTTTTATTATTTCCTGGGATATTGTTTGTTATCTATTTTGTCTGCACAGTTGATGGATGGTTCGTCTAGGAGTGTTTTAGTAGAAAAACCCTGACGTACGGTAAGACCCGATCAGTCGCTTCAATCATCAAAGAGTGCTTCAATCCATCGAGAATTACCAACTCCGAATTAGGCAATTCGCCATGTATATATTCATTTAGCCTGGGGTTACAACCACCATCAAACTCACCGGTCAAGACCAGACAGGGTTGTTTAACCTCGCTTAACCAGGGTGCCATTTCGGTGGTTGCGTAAATCCAGAAGGCGCTGAGAAACACGGCTTCGGACATGTCTTTTATCTGCTGTAATCGTGCATCGATTATTTCTGGGTGCGCTTCGATGAAGGCATCGGTAAACCAGCGTTCGACAAAAGTACTCAGTACTGGAATCGCGCCTTTTTCTTCCATCGATTTGCCTAGAGCCTGTAACCTGGCTCGATCCTCTTCGGTGCGTCCTGCGGCTGTACTCAATAAACCTACCGACAAACATCGTTCAGGATGAGCATGTGCATAAGCCGGGCCGATCATGCCGCCTAACGAGTGCCCGATGACGTGGATTTTGTCATGGCCAAGTTTTTTGCGTAGGGCTTCAAGGTCGTCGACCAGGTCATCGAGCGAGTAGGGTGTCGGTGGTTCAGGGCTATCGCCATGTCCACGCAAGTCGTAGGTCACACAGGTGAATTGATCTTTTAAGCCTTCGATTAATGCATCCCAGGTGGTCTTGCGCGAACCGATACCGTGTACCATATAAACTGCTGGGCCCTGGCCCTCGACTCGATAGCTGACTTCAACAGCAGGCATGTTATTCCCCGTCGGTGAAATGTGGCATGACTTCCTCGGCAAAGCACTGGATCGAATCGAGTATTTCGCTTTGCTCGACACCGAAATTCATATTCATGATGAAGCGATGGACTCCAGCTTCAGCATAAGGGCCAAGCTTGTCGATCATTTCGGTCGGGGTACAAATCGTGAGGTTTTCAGCCGTTTGTTCGACGGTCATTTTCCGTGGTAACGGCTTGATTAACCCATTTTCTACGATACCCGGGCCGGTAAAGACATTGTCGAAGTGGCTGTAGTAGTCATGCGCCATTTCAATTTTTTTCTGACGATCTGCTGTAGTATGCGAAAGGAATGCGACTCGTGATAAAGAGAGGGTTAAATGCTCGCCCACCTCACCAAGCTCCTCTTTGCCACGGTTAAAGGCATTCACCTGACCGAGCATATGTTGATGATCGCCGGAAAGCGGGGTGGTTTGAATATGAAACCCGCGTTTGGTGCTGTGATAAATCGCGTCGGGCACCAGCGCAGCAATCATGATTGGAATATCCGAAGCCGGGCGCGGCATAATAGTGAGTGGTTCGAACTGGTAGTATTTGCCGTTCCAGGAAACTTCTTCTTCGGCAAGTAGGGCCTGTAAAACGTTTAGCGATTCGTCAAACTTCTCTCGGCTGTCTTCCATTGAAGTGCCGAGACGTTCCAGTTCGTATTTAAAAGCGCCACGACCCACGCCGAGCATCAGGCGATGATCGGTGAAGATATCGGCACAGACCAGCTCTCCAGCAAATATTCGCATATCATGCAAGGGCAGCACGGCTACGGCGGTAATAATCTTTACCCGTTTGGTTTCGCAGGCAATCTTGACCGCGAACTGCATTGGCGCAGGCATCATCAATATATTTATTAGATGATGTTCAGTGATGCTGACCGATTCGAATCCGAGATAATCGGCAAGTCGCGCCTGCTCCAGCATATCGCTGTAAACACGTTCGCCACCGTAGTTTTTATCGGGATAATAAGCTGACAGTTGTATGCTGAAATCCATTATTTCAGGCCTATAATCTGCCTTGCTTCTTCTGGTCCAACTACCCGTGCGCCTAATCGTTCGATAATTTCGACTGCACGTTCTACTAACATTCCATTGGTCGCGAGTACACCACGATCGAGAAAAATATTATCTTCGAGGCCGACGCGTACATTGCCGCCGAGTAAGACTGCCTGAGCTACCATTGGCATTTGCATTTTCGATATACCGAACCCGGCCCACATGGCGTCAGCGGGTAAGGCATGCTTCATTGCAGCCATGGTTTCGGTATCGGCACCGGCACCCCAGGGGATGCCCAGGCAGAGCTGGAACATCGGTGGTGCGTCAATGAGGCCATCATCAATCAAATTTCTGGCCAGCCGAATCTGACCGAGGTCGAATACTTCGAGTTCGGGTTTGACGCCTAAGTCCTGCGCAATTTTAGCCATGGTGCGCAGATAAGGTGCGGTGTTGATATAGGTGTAGTTACCACCGAAATTCATGGTGCCGCAATCGAGGCTGCAGATGTCGGGCTTGCAGGCGATGACATGCGCCATACGCTCTTCCGGACCGATCATGTCGCTGCCGGGACCTGGTTTGGTCGGGTCTTCATCACTGGGTACCCAGTCACCACCCATACCAGCCGTGAGGTTGATGATCATATCGACGCCGCTATCGCGAACCATGCCGATGGTTTCTTCGAACAGGGCTACGTCACGAGAGCCTGCGCCGGTTTCCGGATCGCGTACGTGGATATGGCAGACCGCTGCGCCGGCATTGGCCGCTTCGATCGCCGCATCGGCGACCTGACGTGGTGTAATCGGTATTAGATTGCTGCGACTGGTGGTATCGCCCGCTCCGGTGACGGCACAGGTTATGATGACATCGTTGTTCATGGCTTAGGGCTCCTCATAAGATTTTTGTTTGCGTTTTATTTTCGCGATTTCGACCAGGCCGTCGTTCATCTTGCGGCTTAGTGTGGCGAAGTCCTGACCGCCGGTCATTTCGACACAGCCATCGACCATGGTATTGCGTAATTCGTCGGTTAATTCGGGCGCTATCAGGCGAGTCCAGGGGAGTTTCAGCGCCGGGCCAAACTGATCGAGGCAATAGGCCATACCGCCTTCACCGCCACCAACATGGAAGATCTCGCAGGGGCCCATCAACGCCCAACGCGGGCCCGGGCCATTAACGACTGCCTGGTCGATCTGTTGAACTGTGGCTTCACCGTTTTGCACCATGTGCAGGGCTTCTCGCCAGATGGCTTCCTGTAAACGAGTGGCGATAAAGCCGGGCACTTCCTTTTTCATTACTAAGGGTGATTTACCGGCGACTTTGTAGAATCTCTCGGTCCACTCGACAGCGTCCCGTGAGGTTTTTTCTCCACCTATCATTTCCACCAATGGAAGCAGGTAAGGGGGATTGAACGGGTGAGCAACTACGGTTCGTTCAGGTGTCGCACATTTAGCTTGAATGTCGGTCATAGAAAGCCCGGAAGTGCTGGAAGCGATAACGACCTGTGGATCGACTATGTCGCCGAGTTGCTGGTATAGCGACTGTTTCAGTTCGAGGACTTCAGGAATGCTTTCCTGAATAAACTCGGCATCGGCGGTGGCTTCAGCAAGATCCGTGGTCCAGTTAAAATTATCCAGCGAAGCATCTTTGGCCAGACCTATTTCGGTTAAGCTCGCCCAGGCAGTGTCGAGTAATCGCATTAGTGCTTCGTGCTCGGAGGCATCGTGCAGATAGCTGGTCACCAGGTAACCCTGTGCCAGATAATGTGCCGCCCAGCCGCCACCGATGGGGCCGGCGCCGATGCAACAAATACGCCGGACGCCTTCGGGGTTCTGGCTCAACATAACTTAATTCCCCTTAAACTTCGCATCGCGTTTTTCGACGAAAGCTTTGACACCTTCGCCAGCATCGTCGGATGAGAGCATGGCCTTATAGGTTGGTAGATCGTCGTAGCGCATCTTGTTAAACGAATTTTCGACGGTCTCGCCTTCGATTGCGCGTAATACTTCTTTGATAGATTGCAATGCCAGCGGCGCGACCTGCGACATTTTCTCGGCCCATTCGCGTGCAGCGCTCATTAAATCACTGGCAGGAACTACCTTATTAATCAAGCCATAAGATGCAGCCTCGGCAGCCGGCATTCTGCGACCCAGATAAAGCATTTCGAGCGCGATGTTATAGGGCAGACGTTTGGGCAAACGCTGTACTGCGCCCGCATCGGGGATTAAACCCAGTGGCAATTCGGGCAGCGCGAATTCGACATGGTCGGCAGCGATGATGAGATCGCAGGCCAGCGCGATTTCAAATCCGCCACCAATGGTTAAGCCGTTTAATGCAGCGATGACTGGCTTGTTGAGGTTCCACATTTCGGTGATTCCGGCGAAACCGCCGAGTTCGGGGTCTTCGGCTTCCCACCAGTTGTCCAGTGGGGTATCGCCGCTATCGAGGGCCTTTAGGTCCCAACCTGCACAGAATATTTTCTCTCCTGCGCCGGTGATGATAGCCACTTTTAGATCGGGGTTATCGCGGAAATAGACGAAGGCTTCGCCGAGCTTTCGACTGGTCGGTAAATCAATCGCATTGGCTTTTGGGCGGTTGATGGTGATCACCATAATGGTGCCGTCTACGCTTACCTGAACTTCGTCATCTCCGGGAATCATTCGTCTTACTCGCGTCAATAATAACCGAGCGCAGTGTAGTAGACTTGACATTAAATTGGTATAACATGAAGTGCCTGTACTGAAATAAAATTTAACGCCATGAACTATAATCTAACCGCCGAACAGGACATGATTGTGCGCTCTTTACGCGCTTTTCGAGAGAAAGAACTGGAGCCTTACGAGGCTGAAGTTGATCGCACTGGCGAAGTGCCCGAAGAACTGGGTCAGCAGATTAAGTCGCGTGCATTAGAAATGGGTTTTTACGCGCCAAATTTGCCCGAGGAGATCGGCGGCGGTGGGCTCGATTACAAAACCCTGGCGTTGTTCGAACGTGAACTGGGAAAGACCAGTTATGGTTTGCACGGCTATATCCACCGGCCTTCTGAAATACTCCTGGCCTGCCGGGGCGATCAAATCGAAAATTATTTAAATCCCTGTGTTACCGGTAAAAAGAAAGAAGTATTCGCGCTTACCGAACCGGGTGCTGGCTCCGACATTCTTTCCATGACCACCAAAGCCGTTCGCGATGGCAGTGATTTTGTCATTAATGGTTCCAAGCACTTCATCAGCAGTCCAGTCATTCCTGATTTCGCCATTCTATTTGCCTTGACTGGCGTTAAACAAACGAAGCGCGGTGAGCGAAAACTGGTCACTGCGTTTTTAATCGACCGTGATACACCTGGATTTAATATCGAACGAGGCCCACGTTGCGCCGCACAACGTGCTTACCATACCTGGCAGTTATCGTTTCAGCAGTGTCGTGTGCCGGAGAGTCAAATTCTGGGTAAGGAAGGCGAAGGTTTCGAGTTAGCCGATAAGTGGTTAAAAATGGGTCGAGTCTGGGTAGCCGCCGCAGCCTGCGGCAAGATGGAACGTTTACTCGACCTGGCGACTAGCTACGCAGTCGAGCGCAAACAGTTCGGCCAGTCGATTGGTAAATTCCAGGGTACTTCGTTCAAGCTCGCCGACATGGCGACCGATTTACAGGCCGCCGATTTACTGGTGATGCATGCAGCCGATAAGGCGGACCAGGGAATTATGGAACCCGACGACGCAGCCAAAGCAAAGTTATTTGCTTCAGAGGCTGTTGGCAGGGCGGCTGATAGCACTATCCAGATTTACGGTGGCATGGGGTTAATGGAAGAACTACCCATCGAGCGACTCTGGCGCGATGCTCGCCTGGATCGCATCTGGGACGGTACTTCGGAAATTCAAAGGCATATTATTTCAAGGTCTCTGCTACGCGAATATGAATCCTGATGTCGTCGCTGGCGGATAACTTACAGCGCTTACTCAATCCTCGCCACATTGCCTTCATCGGTGGTGCCGATGCCGATTTCAGCGCACGACAATGTGCGGCCCAATTCGACGGGCCAGTCTGGGGTGTTAATCCAAAACGAGAATTCCTGGGCGGCTTGCCCTGCTACGCTTCGGTCAACGATTTGCCCGAAGCACCCGATGCGGTTTTTTTAGCGACGCCGCGAAGCGCAACAATTCCGATCATTCAACAACTCAGTGAATTGGGTGCCGGTGGTGTGGCCTGTTTTACCGCCGGTTATGGTGAACTCGGTGATAAAGGTCAGGCAGTCGAGCAGGAATTAATTGCAGCGGCTGGCAACATGGCGCTAGTCGGCCCGAATTGTTACGGACTAATTAACTATACCAATGGTGCCTTTCTATGGCCTTTTGGCGCAGGTAATACGCGTTGCGAAAAAGGCATCGCCATCATCATGCAAAGCGGCATGATCCCGGCGAATTTGACGATGAATGATCGCTCGGTGCCGATTAGCTATGTGATATCGGCTGGTAATCAGGCGGTATTGACCATCGAAGATTATATCGATTTGCTGGTTGATGATCCTCGTGTCACTGCAATCGGCATTTATATCGAAGGCATCAAGTCCATCGAAAAGTTTGCAGCAGCCTCGATCAAGGCTCTAAAGGCCAATAAGCCATTGGTGATTTTAAAGGCCGGACGTTCCTCATTGGCCTCGGGCCTGACAGTGAGTCACACAGGCTCTTTGGCTGGCACGGATGAGGCTTTCCAGGCTTTGTTCGATCAACTTGGCATAGTCCGTGTCGATTCTCCTGTCGAGTTGCTAGAGACTTTGAAGTTTCTCTCGGTTTCAGGCGCGCCGACAGGTAAAAGAATCGCGGCATTTACCTGCTCTGGTGGAGACGCGGCTTTGTTGGCGGATTATTGCGATAAAGTCGGACTACAGTTACCGCAGCCATCAAAAAAAGCTCGAGCACAACTAACAAAGCTATTACCGGATATTGCCACCGTCTCTAACCCGCTCGATTACACCACTCCACTGTGGGGTAATACCGAAGTAATGCCAGAGGTCTTCAAGGCGCTGATCAAGGATGAATACGATGCGGCTATTGTTATCCAGGATTTTCCGCCCCCGCATATTCACGAAGACAACACTCTGTATCGTAACGACGCTCGGTCGTTTATGCAGGCCTGTAATGAGCTCGGCATCCCCGGCGCGGTTTGCAGTGATTTGCCAGAGAATATTGATCGCGAATCTCGTGAAATGATGATAGCGAAAAATGTGACCCCATTGCAGGGTATCGATTCGGGATTAGATGCGCTGCTGAACGCCTGTGAATATGGTGTTCGTCGTCAGGCTATTTTTACTGCCAATGAAGAGAACGACTTCGAGCGAATAAATACTCCAGAATTGACTGCTGATAGTCATATTGTTGACGAATGGTCAGCCAAACAACTAATACAGTCTCAAGGCATAGCGATTCCACAGGGGCAACTTTGTTTAACAGTCGATGAAGCTGTTGACGACATTGGGTATCCTTTGGTTGTTAAAGCAGTGAGTGCCGAAATACCGCATAAGTCCGAATTTGGTGCCGTTAAAGTTAACCTGTTGGATCGACAGTCGGTGGAAGCTGCGATGGTTGATATCAAGCAGTCAATCAAAAGCAAATCACCAGACCTGGAAGTAAGCCAGTTCCTGGTGGAGGCGATGGTTACCGATGTGCTCGCCGAATTACTCATTGGCATAAAAACCGACCCCCAGTTTGGCCAGATGCTAGTAATAGCCAGCGGCGGTGTGCTGGTAGAGATTCTCGAAGACTCTGCCACTTTATTGTTACCCACAAGTAGAGAACGAGTGCTACTCGCGCTCAAGGGCTTACGCATCTTTCCTTTGTTAAACGGTTTTCGCGGTAAGCCAGCCTGCGACCTCGATCAGTTACTAGAAACTATTCTATCTATTGCCAGATTTGCACAAAGCAGGCATCAGACTCTGCTGGAAATGGATATCAATCCCTTAATGGTAACCAGAGAAAAAGCGATTGCGGCAGATGTCATGATTCGAGAAATCGATGGGTAACTGTAAGCTGCTTGCCTGCCAGATCTCGGTGCCCGTTACTCGTACAACCGAAGATCGACAAAAGCATGTAGCTACCCTGGTGGAGAAAATTTCAGAAAGGCTGTCCGAACAAGAGGCCGATCTGGTGGTATTGCCGGAGCTATCTACTATTGAATACTCTCGTGATTCTTTTGATCAGCTTGGCTCTTTAGCTGAAACTCTTGATGGTCAAAGTGTTAGTTTGATGCGTGAAATGGCGGCTAAATATAGTGTTGCCGTAGTCTTTGGAATGCCACGAAAAATAGACGATTATTTTGTTATCTCGCAAATTGCGCTCGATCAAGATGGCGAGCTACTGGGTTGTTATGACAAGTTACATATCTGCCAGTACGGTGCTTCTATGGAGAAGGAGTATTTTCAGCGCGGAAATGGATTAACAATATTCGAGGTAGCCGGATTTCGTTTCGCGCCAATCATTTGCTACGACATCCGCATACCTGAGCTAAGCCGGACGCTGACGATTGACCACGATGTCGATTGTATTCTGCACTGCGGCGCTTATTTTCGTGATGAATCGTTTGCTAGTTGGCATGCATTCACGACGACTCGCGCACTGGAAAATCAGCTCTACCTGCTAAGCCTCAATCGCGCAGGAGACGATTACGGAGATTCTATTTTCTGTCCGCCCTGGATAGACGAAAACCATCCCGCGACAGGCTTTGCCAGCCATGACGAAGATTTTCACTTTCTGACGCTCGACCACCGGGCGATAAATGATGCTCGTGAGCAATATACGTTTCTAAAAGACCGACTGGTCGATTACTAGCTACTATTATTCTGATGACTCGATATCGATCAAATCCCCCAATGCCATCTTAATCTCGGATAAGTTGGGGTATCGACGATTATAAGCTACATAATCGTTAATATTTTTGACGCATATTAACGAGCGAACACCGGTCTGTTCGCTAGAACTAAGACGCATATCAAGTTGGTAATCGACATTGCTCGGCGGCCCATCGTGTTCCCAGTTTAACGATGCGACATAGGTTCGCCCGAATCGATAATCATTACTTTCTATGACTTTGCTGATGTAAAAACGACCAGGAAAGACCTTCTGTTGAGACTGGCCTACCTCATGAATATCCTGCATCAAAATACTGCAATGAGGTGTAAATCGGTCGATATTGTCTTCAATAACCTGCTTACCATTCTGGAAATGGACGCGGGCAAATTGATTCGGAATTTGATATTCATGGTGGATTTGCACGTACCATCCCGGTTTCACAGCAGGTCGATCATACCCCGTTGAATAAGTGCCACTGGCACAGCCTGTTAGCAATGCAATGAGAAATATCAGAGATGATGGGGGTGAGATTATTCTGAACATGGCAACACCTGTTTGGGTTGATGTGAGGGTTTGACCTGAAATAGTTTAATGAGTTTCCTTCTAGTAGTGAAATTTTGGAGGATCATTAGATAGAATTATTTGTAATTGGTCGGGGAGGCAGGATTCGAACCTACGACCTCTGCCTCCCGAAGGCAGCGCTCTACCAGGCTGAGCTACACCCCGAATACATATAAATCAATAACTTATGCTGTTTTAATCCAGTCTGTACGGAGAATAATACGGAATAACCAACAAATTCAATCTGATATTAGACTAGTGGTTATTAATTGAAGTGGACTATATCATGCCTAAATGAACAGCAAAATATCTTTACTATTAATGCTTTTCGCCTTCATCCCAGAGATAGCGATATCAGATTTTCTCGACTGCCCCTGCAAAGTTGTTAAGGTCTCTGATGGTAATACTGTTCATGTACTTGATCAGGTAAAAACAAAACATAAAATCAGACTAGGCGGTATCGATGCGCCAGAAAAGAAGCAGGCATTCGGAAAGAAGTCTAAAGAAAATCTAGTTAGCCTTATAGCCGGTAAATATGTCAAAGTCGAATACAGTAAGCAGGATCGTTACGGACAGATTATCGGTAAACTAATTAAGAATGGTCAGGATATTAATCTGATACAGGTTAAACAAGGTTATGCCTGGCACTATAAGTATTTCCAGAAAGACCAATCTGAGATAGACCGTATCTTGTATAGCCCTGCTGAAATCGTCGCCAGAGAGCGTACAATAGGGCTATGGGCTTACCCTGCTATGCCGCCTTGGGATTTTCGGAGGAAATAATATGATACTAACTGTGCCTCCGCTACTGTTTAAGCGAAATCGAATTCGAAACAAAATCTCAACCGCAAAATCACGGCATCTGTGTAGAAGTATTAGATGGTAAAAGACACATACCGATAAAGCCGTTCGAGCAAAAAAAGCAGAATAATTCTGCTAAGTCGAACCGTACGACCGAGCAACCAAAAACCCTGAGCGCTCCCACCGTTACCGTAGTGTAACTTTCCAGTTGTATTATGGGTTATCATAGCAGCTGTATAAAAAATCAGAAAAATTATGCGTTGGCTCTTTTTCAGCATGCTTATTCTTTCTTCATCAGGTGCCATGTCCTGGTATCAGGAGTTTGGTAGCGAAATTTCGGGAGTAGGGACATACGATACCACCGGGAAGCAACCCATTTTAATAGCATTTAACAGGGCGGAGAATTGCCATACCGCGAGTCTATTGCTCGATGGATCTTTGCGTGATCAAAGTCTTTCGGAAAATACCGAAAATACCAAAGCTATATTGAAGGTAGACAATTATTCGGGGTGGGCTCTTTCGCTTGATTACGTTAAAACCGTTAATTGGCTTCCTGGGCTTTGGGTTCTGAAACAAAAGATTCCATCAGGTATTGTTCAGCAACTTCGAAATGGTAGCTTATTAACTATATCCGTTGGGAAATACAAGCATTCGTGGAGTTTGGTCGGGTCAAGCTGGGCTATGAGGGCTGCTTATAATGCCTGCTGAGGAGTGCTACACCGCTGCTTTTCGTACCTGAATGTAATCCAAATCCCACAAAAGAGGCCGTTCAAAATTCTGTGTCAGGGTTGATTTAAATTTCCAGCACGCCATCGAGGCGGCCTTCAAAATAAATACTCAGTTGAGATAGTGCTTGGCTCCAGTTCTGGATCGGCATTGTACCCAAAGCGCTACACGGGGCAGGCTCTCCATTTCTCTGTCGCATTCAATATGCCTGCGTAGAGTAATTTTAACAAGCTGCTTTCGTTCGGGAAGGCACCCTTGGTTTTCGTTAGTTTGCGAAACTGGCGATAGACTGCTTCGACTGCATTGGTTGTATAAATGATTCTGCGGATCGGTTCTGGATATTTTAAATAAGCCTATAGCTGGTGCCATTTGTTACGCCAGGATTTGATCACGATGGGATAGGTATCATCCCACTCATGATTTCCCGTAGTAAATCCTATCAAAGGATCCCGCGTTAAAGCCGTTCATTCTTTTCTTTCCAATTAATATGACTGGTACGCCACGCCCATTGAGCTTTTTATATTCTTTCGCTGCTTTTTCTGATTTCTCGATGTCGTATTCCTTGAAGGGAATATTATTTCGGGTGAAGTGCTGTCGGGCTTTTTTGCAGTAACCACACCAACTGGTTGAGTACATAACGACAGGTTTTGTTCTGGATTTACTGGTGGACGTGACTAATGATGAATCAAACTTGAAGGCTTCAACTTCTACCGTTTCAAAACTGGTGATAGCCCCGGTGATTTGTCGGAGGTCGGCCTTTTCCGGGGGGTTGTCGCCATAGTGGACGTTGCCGTTGTCATCGATCCATTTATATAACTCGGCGCTGTTTGATGATAGAGGGAAAAGCAGCGTTAGTGCGAGGAGGGGGAGTATTAAATTCCTGAGGTCCATATGGATTCTTTTCGGTATTTATTCTCACTCACTATAGCAGAGTATTAAGCGCTCGATGTTTTACCTGGCCGATTAACAAAATAAACCCCGGCTACACACATCAACATACCGATGACTGATACCACGCCCAGTGTTTCTCCGAACAGGTAATGTGCTTCGATAACAACCAGGGGTGGAACCAGATAAAACATGCTGGAAATACGACCGGCTTCACCGCGCTGGATTATCATCATCAGTATGACTACTGCTCCGATAGAAAGCCCCAGCACCTGCCAGATTAGTGCTTTGACGAAGGTTGGGGTCCAGTCGATTACCCAACTTTCATTCAGTACAAAAGCCATCGCAGCTGTTGCCAGTGAGGCACCGAGATATTGCATAAAGGTCCCGGTGAACAGGTTGGACTTTCCGGAAAACTTTTTCTGATAAAACACGCCGATAGCCATACAAAGCAGGCTGATAATGCATAGCATAATTTCGAACCAGGTCAGGCCGCCATTTAATCCGAGGTTGAAGCCATATTTGCCGGTGAGAACGACTGCGACGCCTACGAAACCAATCAACAATCCAGATATGTTGCGTGCATTTATTTTTTCTCCAATATAGAGGCTGGAGAGGGTCATGGTGATGATAGGTTGAATGCCAATAATAATGGCGACTATGCCGGATGGGACTCCGAGTTTTATTGGCCAGAATACAAAACCCAGATACCCGCAATGAATCAGTATACCGCTGACCATGTCATGACGATGCGCCCAGAAACTTTTTGGGAATGGAAATTTGAATGCCAGCAGGATCGGTATGATGACGATGGCCGTAATCGAAAACCTTAAACACAGAAAAACGAATGGGTCTGCGTTTGCCATACTGTATTTGGCGGCGATAAAGCCTGTACTCCAGATCATCACGAAGATGAATGGGGCTAGTCGAAAAAAGAGGGAGGCGTTGAACATGATACCGCCCGCCGAATGAATCGGCGGGCGGTGTTCCTGATTAGTTAATAGAGATGAGTTCGACTTCGAATATCAGAGTTTCATAAGGTCCAATGCTGGCACCGGCACCGTTTTCGCCATAAGCCAACTGATAAGGAATGACAAACTTGAATTTGCTGCCGACGCTCATCAACTGTACACCTTCGGTCCAGCCGGGGATGACTTGGTTGAGTTGAAACGTCGCGGGTTCGCCACGAGCAATAGAGCTGTCGAATTCGGTGCCATCGAGTAAAGTGCCTCGGTAGTGTACGGTGACCGAGTTTGTTGCAGCGGGGTTGTCGCCTTCTGCTGCGGTGATAACAGAGTATTGTAGACCCGATTCGGTTACTGTGACGCCTTCAGCCTCGGCATTCGACTTTAGGAACGCTTCGCCTTTGGCGATTGTTTCAGCGCTCCCGGCTTTTGCTGACTGTTCCTGGTGCGCGGCGAGAGTCTCACCCGCTTCTGCGATCTCCAATAATGTATCCATACCCTGGTGTTGAGCTTTCATGCCTGCTAACAGGGTGTCGTATTCGACTTCGCCGTACTGTTTTAGTACGCGTTCGCCAATCATCATGCCGAGGGCATAACTGAATTTGTCGGCATCGGTGCTTAGTTCTTGCATCGTATTGGTTTCCGGGGTTGTGGTTGATTCGGTATCCTTTTCGTGACATGCGCTCAGGCCAAGTACTAACAGTAATCCGCCGATTAACAGCTTAAAGCGAGAAAAGTTCATAGGGTTTGTGTCCTTAAAAATAGTTTAAATTAGTGGTTAAGATAATTCAGCGCGGCAGTATATCGCATGCTGACCGATTGAAAAATTTAATCTGCAACTTTACGGGCAATAACATTCATAAAGTCGCCGATCTTGACTAGCGATGGGAAATGTCGTCCCATGATAATGCCATTGCTTTTGGCTCGATATTCGACCGGTGCCTCGCCGCTGCGTTCGGTTGAATAAACCCGCGCCAGCAGGTCTCCGGTTTTAACCGGGTCGCCGAGACCGACACAAGGTTCCAGTAAGCCATTGTGCTCGGAAAATACATAGGCATTGTCCTGCTGCATGTCGAGCCTGATGTTGGCTTCGTCAGATTCGATGGGGGCTTGTTGCGATATACCAGCATGTACCAGCAGGTTATGGACGCCGCGTTTAGCCACGGCAACAGTTCGAGGTGAGGCAGTACCGCCACCACCCAGCTCGGTGGATATGAATACCTTTCCCATACTTTCTGCCTGAGTGTCGTACATGCTAGCGGCGTCGATCTCGATCAGGCTGAGATGGTAAGGTGCGGCGAAGGCACGCGTAGCGGCTTCGCATTTAGCCAGCAGTTCCTTGTCATCTAGCTCGTGATAAGCGGCAAAAGGCAGGAATTCCAGGGTTTTACCACCCGAATGAATGTCGAGCACATAGTCGGCCATGGGTAGTAAAACTGTTGAAAAATAATCGGCTATCTGTTGCGTCACTGTGCCATTGGACTGGCCTGGAAAAATTCGGTTCATATTGAGTTGATCAATCGGCGATACCCGGGTAGCGGATAAATAAGCTGGATAATTCATTGCAGGGACAATGATTACCCGACCTTTGATTTCATCAGCCTGTAATCGATTCGCAAGGTCATTTAGTGCTATCGGGCCCTCGTATTCCTCGCCATGATTGGCGCCGGTAAACAGCGCGCAGGGGCCATCGCCATTTTTGACGACAGTGATCGGGATCATAATCGATCCCCAGGCCGAATCGTTGCGCGAGTAGGGCACTTGCAAAAAGCCGTGCTGTACGCCATCCCGGTCGAAGTCGATGGTTGCGGAAATTGGATTTGCCATTTTTTTAAACCTTGTGCTTATTTCACCAGTAGTTTCTGTGGCACCGAAGCCAGACTCTCATAGTCGTTATCGGTAACGACGATTGACTCGGTAATCTCCAGTCCACCATCGTCCAGCCATAGGGCGGGCATAAAGTGGAAGGTCATATTTTTCTGTATTACGGTCTTATCGCCACGGCGCAGGCTGATGGTGCGTTCGCCCCAGTCTGGCGGGTAGGACAAACCTATCGAGTAGCCGGTGCGATTCTCTTTCTTAAAGCCGTGTTTTTCCAGCGTGTCGAAAAAGGCGATAGCGACATCTTCACATAGCTTTCCCGGTTTGGCATTTTCGAGCCCTGCGTGCATGGCGTCGAGTACGGCTTTTTCCGCATCGAGATATTTCTGCGGTGGTTTACCCAGCGAAATAGTGCGCGACAGCGGGCAGTGGTACCGCTTGTGACAACCGGCGATTTCGAAAAATGTAATATCGCCTGACTTTAATTTCGAATTATCCCAGGTCAGGTGGGCAGCGGTGGCATCCATACCAGTAGGTAACAGAGGCAATATCGATGGGTAGTCGCCCCAGTGTTCGTCTATGCCTTTGATACCAGAGTGGAAAATTTCGGCTGCGAGCTCGTGCTTGGCCAGGCCTGGCTCGATGATGTCGTAAATGTGGCTATGCATGTTTTCTACAATGCGAGCCGCACTTCGCATATAGCTGAGCTCCTGCTCGGTTTTGATCAGACGCTGCCAGTTCACTAGCGCGGTAGCATCGACAAGATTGGCGTTGGGTAAATTCGTATGCAAAGAGCGAAACGCGGCAGCGGAGAAATAATAATTTTCCATTTCGACGCCGATAGAAGTATTGCTCAGTTTCATCCCTGTGAGTACTTCGGACAAATCATCCATCGGGTGACAAACGTCCGACTGAACGAAGTGATCGAGGTATTTGATGATATTGTCTTCGTCGAGATAAGTCGTACGCACCGCACCCGGTGCATCGATACCGCGACCCCACCAGATGGGTTCGGCGTCGTGTTGAACGATGACACACTGATGGGTGTAAAAGGACCAGCCGTCATAGCCGGTTAACCAGGCCATATTGGATGGATCAACAACGATCAGGCAGTCGATATTTTTTTCTGCCATGGCGGCGCGGGTTTTAGCCAGCCGATCGGCGTATTCGTCGAGGCTGAAATTGAGCCGAGCGTCCTTAGGCATATTAATTCTCGAAGTTAGTGCCCGCTTTATTTTCCAGGCAAAGTTGATAGGCGAGGGTAGCAATAGCAGTATCCTGAATGCCAGTACCGGTTAAGTCACAAACGGTAATTTCTTCTTCTGATATGCGTCCTGTTTTTTGGCCCGCGATTATCTGGCCGATCTCCGGGAACTCGATAGAGATTGACGCCAGGTCTTTTTCAATTGCATGATGAAGTTCACCAAGGGTTCGCGTCTGGCTAAGGCGGTCGCAGAAATAACTAACCCGCTCATCAGCAATGATGGCTGGCTCTAGCTCGTTTTTGTGTTCGGAGTCGGAGCCCATCGCGGTAATATGTTGACCAGGATGGATGTCAGCAAGGGTAAGCAGTGGCTTCGTTGAGGGCGTGGTGGTGACGATAATGTCGGCATTCTCAGTTGCTTCAAAAACGGTTCGACAAGGAAAGATATCAAGATCGAGCTTATTTCCTATTTGATTAGCCGCTTTTTTTGCTTTGTCAAAGTCTCTTGCCCAGATAGTGGCTGATTTAATATCGCGAACCAGGGTTAAGGCTACGAGTTGCAAAGCGCCCTGAACACCGGCACCGATGATGGCGGCGTGCTGGGAATCGTTTCTGGATAAATGCTTTGCTGCGACAGCGCCTGCTGCGGCAGTACGGACATCTGTGAGAAAGCCATTATCGAGTAGCAGGGCTTCGACCAGACCTGTTCGGGTACTAAATAAAACCATAAGGCCGTTCACGCTGGGTAGTCCAAGCTTAGGGTTATCAAAGAACCCGGGGCTGATTTTAATGGCCAGGCTGTCGAGACCAGGAATATAGGCGGTCTTCACATCAATTTCGCCATTATTGTCCATAATATCCAGACGCATAATCGGAGGCATGACCACAGGTTTGGTAGCGAGCGCGAGGAAGGCCTGCTCTATACAGTCGATAGCCTGGTGATCCAGGCTAATCTGATTCCGTAGCTCGGCCTCGGTGATGATTTTTATTTCAGGCATCTTTTATAATTCGTAACTTTGCTTGTTGATGATTTTCTGATGCAACTGCATATCAATATTCTTACCGCTGAGCAAAACAATCGTCTTACCCTTTGCTTTAGCTTTGCCTGCCAATAAGGCTGCTATGCCGACCGCGCCACCACCTTCGATAATCACCTGTTCATTAAAATAGGCATGGCGTATACCCGCTGCGATTTCTTCTTCTTCGAGAATTACCAAATCGTCGACGAGTTCGCGAACAATATCAAATGTCCAGCGATTGTCGAGACCTATCCCACCACCGAGTGAATCGGCCAGGGTTGGTAATTCTTCGACCTCGACCGGTTTACCCTGCTGTTGTGATTTGATCATCGCACAGCCTCGTTCCATCGAGATACCGATGATTTTGACATCGGGCTTTTGCGCTTTAATGGCTTTCGAGATACCAGATATTAAACCACCGCCGGAAAGCTGCACCAGCACGGTTTCCAGATCGGGTATTTGTTCAAGCATTTCGAGGCCTATCGTACCCTGACCTTCGATGACATGCGGATGTTCGAACGGTGGGATCATCACATAGCCTTCTTTCGAGACTAGCCGATTGGCTTCGATTTCGGCTTCATCTTGCGAGCGACCGATAATACGCGCTTCGGCACCTAGCGAGCGTATACCTGCGATCTTGTTGTCGGGAACAAGTTCTGACATGCAGATAATGCAGGGAACACCCACCAGTTTTGCCGCGTAGGACAGAGCTTTACCGTGGTTTCCGGTAGACACTGCGGTAACGCCGACCTTTTTGTCTGCCTCGCTCAGTTGCAACACGGCATTCAAAGCGCCGCGTAATTTAAATGCGCCGGTGGTTTGCAGGTATTCGTGCGCGAGTAATATTTCTTGATCAAACTGTTTACTGAGGCTCGGTGACTCGGTAATCCGAAGCGGGTATATCTTATCCCGAATGCGGTCATGCGCCGCCTGGATCGAGGTCAATTGTATGTCGTTACTACTCATAATATTTGAACCGGTTTGGTTTAATGGGGCTGGCAATGCTTATGAAGTATTTGTGCAATCATCAGATCAAGATGACCGCCACCACCGTTTTTGTAAAGCGTGATTTCGTCATCGCTTTGTCGACCAGGATGTTTGTGTTGGCTGAGCTCGGACAGGTCGGCGAGCACATCGGATTCCTCAATAACCCCATTGGCTATAGGTATCATGAATTCACCTATCTGGTTAATTGTCGTTTCTCGCGCATCGACAAACAGCCTGGCACGTCGTATGCACTCGTCGTCTGCCTCGCGCATATCCGCAGTAAAAGCACCGACAAGGTCAACATGGGTTCCTGGGCGGAGATATTTACCTGGAATAAGTGGCTGGGTTGAGGCAGTGGCTGAGCTAATCAAATCGACCTCTGGGGCATAGTCTCCAATTGAATCGACAAAGGAGAAATCTATTTTTGGAAAGCGTTGCTGTAGCCCCCCCTGGCAAAGCTCTTGTGCTTTTTCAGGGGTTCGATTCCAGATGAAAACCTGTTTAATCGAAGGCTGTACCTGGCAATGAGCAGTTATCAAATGAAAAGCCATCTCTCCGGCACCTATCATCAACATGCTTTTTATATTGGGCCGCGCGAGAAATTTTGCGCCCAGCGCTGAGTCGGTGGCAGTTTTGATATAGGTTAAAGCCGTGCCATCGAGGCAGGCTATCGGTGTACCGTTGACGCCTTCAAAAAGTATATAAACAGCCTGAATTGAGGGCCAGGTTTTTTCACTATTGTTACGCGGGAAGATAGTAATTACTTTTGCACCGACCGCCTTTTCGGGCTGCCATCCGGTGCGGATTAGGAAATGATTAGTATTACCTTCGGTGTCTTCTGATTCCAGGAACAGGTCTTCCATTAATCCTGTGGGTTCCAAATGCTCTTCGGCAAGTTCGTTTACCAGTGTCGTAAAGGGGAGTTTGTTGAGTATTGTCTCAGCATCTAGCATTAACATGGAATAGTTTAAGGCGATACTGCTTTTACAATCAGGGGGGCTAGCGATTCTGGTAATTTAATGCTTCCTGCGAGTGCGAATTCATGTGCTGAATCCGACATTTTATTCCAGGTTTTCTGGATGATATCGATCCACTTATCTTCGCTGTAGTCTGGGTGTTTATTAACGAAATCTATCAGGTAATGCTCTATGAAGACTAGATCGGTGACGTCTTCTAGCAACTGAGTATCGGGGTTGCCCTTAATACTCTTCTTTGCCACTGCATTTCTAACTCGGCCGACCTCTTCCTCGCCATAGCCAGCTTGAGTGAGTAATCCCGCTGCGGTATTAGCTTGAATTTTATACAAATCCTTGCGCCACTGAAGGTAACCAATCCGATCCATGGGGTAAGCATTACGAGGTGATTTCCAGCGCTCAATATGCTGTGCGCGTATCGCCAGCTTCATTGCGTCATCGGCATCAGGCCGATAGCGTTCGAGCATGTTCGTCATTCGAGTTGAATAAAGCAGTTCCTTTGGCCACTCTTTATCTTCTGCTGTGACGATGTTTGGATCCTGGCGGTTTGCATCGTCGATTGATGTTACGGCTTTCTCAAAAGCAGCTTGAGCTTCGGTCATACTCTGTTCCTGGGCTGATTACTATGGACGAAGCATATTATATCTATTCACATCAGTGTGCTGTAACACTGATGTGAATATTTGGAGATATTAGGTTAGATTAACCCGCTTTTGGTATAGTCGCTACCATACGCATAGAAGCACTAAGCTCTTCCATTTGTAGCCAGGGACGCATGTAGGCGATAGCGCTGAAGACACCGGGTTGACCGGGTACTTCTTTTACCTCGATGCTGGCTTCAGCCAGGGGGAAACGTGCCTTCATTTCGGCGCTGGCACCTGGACTGGCATTGACATAGCCAGATATCCAACGGTTCAACCACTCTTCGGCTTCGCTGGCTTCCATGAAAGAGCCGATTTTATCTCTTGCCATTACTTTAAGAAAGTGTGCGATTCGAGAAGTCGCCATAATATAGGGCAAGCGGGCTGAGATTTCTGAATTTGCGGTAGCTGCAGGGTCATCAAATTTCTTTGGTTTCTGCGCAGTTTGCGCACCAAAAAAGACTGCATAGTCAGTGTTTTTATAATGGCAAAGCGGTAGGAACCCAAGTTTGCTAAGTTCGGCCTCACGGCGATCAGTAATTCCGATTTCGGTCGGACATTTTTGATCCACATCACCATCGTCGCTGACAAATGTATGACTGGGTAAACCTTCGACTTTACCGCCACCTTCCGCACCACGTATGCTGGTACACCAGCCATATTCAGCATAAGACTTGGTTAGCGTCGTACCCAAAGCATAGGCGGCGTTCATCCAGCAATATTCGCTGTGGCCACTTTCCTGTTGGCGTCCTTCGTTATCGAGGCTGGCTTCTTCGAAATTAAATGCTTCGACTTGCTTAGTGTCTTTACCGTAGGGCAGTCTCGCCAGTACACGGGGCATCGCCAGGGTGACAAATCTAGCGTCTTCGCTGTCTCGAAAACTACGCCATTTAATGTATTCCGCAGAATCGAATATTTTTTCCAGATCCCGTGGTTTCGACAATTCGGTAAAACTATCGAATCCGAACATCTTGGGATCTGCGGCAGAAATAAAGGGGCAGAAACCAGCGGCTGCAACGTTGGACATACCACTGAGTAAATCGAGATCATCTGAATGACCTGAAAACTCGTAGTCGCCTATCAAAGCAGAATAAGGTTCACCACCAGCAGTGCCAAACTCACTTTCGTAAATTTTCTTAAATATCTGGCTTTGATCGAATTCAACCGCTTTTTCGAGGTCGCGTGACAACTCTTTTTTATTGATATTTAGCATTCGGATCTTTAAACCACTACTGGTTTCACTGTTCATAATCAAATGGTTTAAGCCGCGCCAGGAACCTTCAAGCTTTTGAAACTTTTCATTCTGCATAATGGCGGACAGCTGTGTTGACAGGGCTTTGTCAATTTCGGTTATCGCGTTATTAATCGTGACGGTTAGATTTTTATCCCATTTAACAGTCCCATCCATAGCCTCGCGGGTCAGGGTTTTAAGCAACTCTTCTGTTTCGTCGCGTGAAGTCTGCTTGGTGGCGGAAATTGCCTGTTCTAAAAAACTGACTTCTTCCTGGGCTTCGGCTTCCGGGGCATCAGCTTGCTGTTCTTTCTTCGCCATTATTTGTCACCTTCTTTTTCATCATCGGAACCGAGCTCACCCTGCAATGAGGCGAGCGAATCGGTGCTGCTGAGTATTTCTTCAAGTAAATTTTCGAGATCTTCTGAGCGGTCAGCCTTGGTGAGCAGGTCGCGTAATTTATTACGAGTCTCCATGAGTTTCTTCAAGGGGTCTACGTTTTCAACAATATTCTGAGGCTCGAAATCTTCCATGTTCTTAAAGTTCAGGTTTACCGACATTTCGCTGCCATCATCTTCAAGAGTATTTTCGACTTTCATGTCGACCTGTGGTGCTATGTTGCCCATCACTTCGTTAAAGTTATCGCGATCAATTTGCGAGAATTTACGGTCTTTTAAAGCTTTTTTATTGTCCGAATTATCCCCCGAATAATCTCCCATTACACCCATAACGAATGGCAATTCTTTTTCCTGAACTGCGCCATTAGTTTCGACGTCGTAGGTGATGTGGACTCTGGGCTTTCTGACGCGCTTTAGTTTGTCGTGAATACTGTCGGCCATTAGTTTATCCTCTTTAGTCGGGTTAATTTTTCATGAATTGGAACTGCGTTCTACTAATCATCATCAGTTCTAATCCCGGTTAGTGATCCATATAAATCTCTCGCGGAAGAGTCTGGAATTAATTCTTTAATCAGGTCTTCCAGCGGCAAGTCACCCCATTTTACCGCACGTTCGAGTATGTATGGGATAGGTGAATGGGGTTCAGTTTTGCGAAAAAACTCCGATATTTCCATAATTTTTCTGAAAGCGTCTGCACGATTCTTTATCGGACCAGTGGATTGGGTGTTTTCAGCTGAGTCAGGTCCGGTTGATGCCTCCGATTCGTTATCTGCGTCCTGATCTTCTGTTTCAGCAGCCGGAATTTTATGTTTACCAATATGTTTAACCGCACCCAGGCAGTCTTCGAGTATGTTAATGATATTGCTGGTCGGAGGTGAATCGTTAATGCCACAGTGACCATCGAGTAGTGCACCCACTTCACGATACAGGTCTACCGAAGCCTGGAGGTCATCGTGTAAATCAGCATAAAATGTATCGCTTGAATCAGATACCGCACGTTCTATATCAGCGAGGCTGAAACCCAGCTTAGAAGCCTTTTCGGTTTTGGCTTCTTCTTTAATTGTTTTCTCTACTTCTAGCGCCTGTTGATATTTCCAGTAACTAAAGGGACCTGGTTCACTGCCCTCGGTAAGTTTTACGTTACGAATAGGTGCGATGAGCACACCTTCTGCACCTTCACCGTTTAAACCTGTTAAACAAGCTACTCTGGTTTCGATACCATCTTCGTCGGGGAGTGGGTAAAGATCATCCCAATATTGTTCCAGCAAGCCTTTGATGAGTTTAAAACCATCGCGCAACCCCCGGAACCCATAACGGCGAACGAGGGCTTCGGTATACCAACTGGCAATTTCGAGATCTTTAGCCTGGTTTTGTATTATCTCAGGTGCTAACTCCAATACTTTTCGCCATTGGGTATCGGCTTCACTATTGTCGCTATCGAACATATTGCTACGTTCGGCAGCTCGCGCTGCATTTCTGGCGTCTTTGATACCGTAATAGTCGGTGCCTGGGGAACTGTCTTCTCTTATATCGGCGCCCGTAGGATTTTCCTCCGAAACAGGGGCAAGCAACTGATCTAATTGTATAGATTCTTCTGAAGGCATTTTATAATCCCATCCTTGATCCTTATTATTAGTAAAATTTGAGATTTGTTGAGATTCGACGGCCACTCAACTTATTGTTATTTATAAGGGATTGTTGGCGACATGTAAAGCAGGTTAAGCAGGGTTATTATATATCGAATCGATGGGAATCCACCGCAACCACCATTAATTTTCAGGAATTGTTATCATAGACTTGGAACAATCGTTCGGTACAGGTACTATTTATCGGATAATTCATGATTAGTTTGTCGCTTTGAAGGACTGTAAACAGTTTGTCGATTAATCTGAAGTAATAACTTTTCAGGATCTATGGGATAGATGTCATTATACGTTACTATTATTAAGGCACCTGAGTCGGTCGTTGTGACTGAATCTTCCAGGTCGTTCTCAGCCGAAGGGGGTACTATCGGGCGTGGCGCTGAGAACACATGGCCACTTGAAGACCCCGAACTTTACCTGTCGTCTTTACATTGCCAGTTCATTTTTGAAAATGGCCAGTATTTCCTGGCCGATCAAAGTACCAATGGAACCTTCTACAATGGCTCATCCGACCCGATGGGGAAAGGTAGCCGGTTGCCAGTGAGTGATAAAGATCAATTTATTATTGGTGATTACCAATTTTCTATTAGCCTTCGAGATCAGGCTTCTGCTGCCAGTCTGCCGTCTGACCCGTTTGGTGTGCCGGCGTCTACCAATGGCCTGGACAGCTTTGCTTCGAGTCCATTTGATGGCGGATTACCAGATAGTAATAATCCGTTATTTAACCAGGAAAGTGCCGATTTCGATCCATTAGCTGCACTCGATAAAGCGCGCGGCGACTCCACGTCTGAAAGTGGTGCCGTTGCAGGGCTTTCCGCAGACCCCTTTGCCAATGCCTCGCCTACCAGTTCTGTCGATCCTCTGGTACAACAGCTAGACTGGCCAGTGGCGGTATCGGCGGAACAGGGATCAGGATCGGTGATCCCCGACGATTGGGATCTTGACGGTGGAGCAGAGTCGATAGAGCTGCCTGTAGTACCGCAAGCGCAACAAGCGCCACCACCTCCACCACCCACACCGCCAGTAGCCGAACCTCCAGTGCAACAGCAGGCACCGTCAATAGGTGATGTCGGTACGACTACAGTTGTGGATACTACGTTTATTAATGCCCTGGGACTGGGTGACCGAAATCTCTCGGATGCCGAAATTAGTCAGATCAATCAACTGGCTGGTGAGGTGATGCGAGCGATGGTTGCTGGAATTATGCAGGTGCTTGGATCGAGAAGTGCCATTAAAAATGAATTTCGGATGAATGTTACGACAATACAGCCGGTGGAAAATAACCCGCTTAAGTTTTCCGCAAATGTCGATGATGCGCTGGAAAATATGTTTTTAAAAAGTGGCAATTCATACAAGCAACCTGTTGAAGCAGTGAAAGAAGGTTTCGAGGGTGTTGCCGAACATCAGGTGGCGATTCTTGCTGGAATTCGAGAAGCTTTTAAGGGCGTGATAGAACGCTTTGATCCGGTGATTCTGGAAGAGCGTTTTTCTAAACTCAATAAGGGTGGAATTTTACCCGGTAGTCATAAAGCAAAAAACTGGGAATCCTTTTCTTCCTATTACGAAGAGCTGGTTGGTGATGTTGATAAATCATTCCAGCATTTATTTGGTGACGGGTTTGTTCGTGCATACGAAGATCAGTTGCAAAAATTAGCGATATCTAGAAAGTCAAAAACGAAAATTTAGGATACTTCATAATCCAGGCGGAAGGTGTGAAATGGAAATAAGAAAGCAGTTTAAGTGGATATTGTTGATTGCATTGCTAAATGGTTTAGCAGGCTGTCAATCTGATAAAAGCCTGGTGGGTGGGTATTTTAATCTCGATACCGATTTAAAAATGGAGTTTATTGTCGAAGCGGGTATTAATCCCGACGAACAAGGCGTCGGTTCCCCATTATTCCTGCGAATGTATCAGCTCAAATCGTCCAGCATGATCGACAAGGCTGATTTCATCGATTTGTATGAGCAGGATAAGAAAACCCTCGGTGCTGATCTGGTTGGCGAAGTACAGCGACTGAATCGTTTTAAGCCGGGTGAAAACCGGATCGAACTATTCGTACTCGATCAAAAAACTAAATATGTTGCCCTCTATGCCGAATTTCTGGATTTTAAGGAATCGAAGTTCAAACTCGTCATTCCGGTAGTGACCAATAATGTCTTTAGAAATTCGGCGGTAATTCGAATATCGGGTAATGAGATATTGTTGAATGATGCGAGCAATTAATCACGGATAAAAAAGCATATGTCATTAGAAAGTAAGGTAGTCTGGTCGGAGGGCATGTTCCTCAACCCCCAGCATTTTCAACAGCAGGAACGTTATATCGAAGGACTGGTGAATGGAAAATTCTCCGCCCAGGGTGCTTATAGCTGGGGTATTCGGGAATTTCAGATCGATCAAAAGCTGCTCGGCCTCGGTAAGGTATCGCTGGTCAGCGCGCAGGGAATTTTGCCAGACGGCACTCCATTTAATTTCCCCGATATCGACGAGCCGCCAGCAGTCATCGATATACCGGAAAATACTCAGAATGTGATCCTTTATCTCTGTCTGCCGGTTAGACGACAGGGCGCAAAAGATGTTGCTATCAATGACAACACTCAGAGTCTGGCGCGCTATGTACAAAAAGAGCAGGAAATTCGTGACGTCACCAGTGACTCTGCGGATAGTATTAATATCGATGTCGGGCGGTTAAACCTACGACTGCTACTGACATCGGATGACTTGAGCGGTTATGTCTGCATCGGATTATTGAAAATTTCGGAAATCCGCGATGATAAAAACATCACTATCGATGATGCCTATATCCCAACCTGCCTGGATTGTAATAAATCCCCCGTAATTGTGGGCTATCTGACTGAGATTATTGGTCTGCTGCATAGTCGCGCTGAAGCGATAGCTGGACGGCTGGCAGATGTTAATCAGGGTGGCACCGCTGAAGTGGCAGATTATATGTTGCTGCAATTGATTAACCGGATAGAACCTCGGATGCGACATATGGCGCATATTAATGGTCTCCATCCAGTGGATCTATTTGCCCAGATAGTGCAAATGGTAGGTGAGTTATCGACTTTCACTGCTAGTAGTAAACGTACCGAAGTATTTCCCGGCTACCTGCACGATGACCTTGAGTCGACTTTTGTGCCGGTGGTGAATAGTTTACGCAACAGTTTTAGCACCGTGCAGGAGCAAACTGCGATTAGTCTGGAACTGGTCGATAAAAAATACGGTATTAGAGTGGCGGAAATAGTCGACCGATCACTCATCGGTAGTGCTACTTTTGTGCTGGCTGCCAAGGCAGATTTACCGGAAGAATCGATACGTAATCATTTGCCTGCACAGGTTAAAATAGGTCCTGTAGAGCGTATCAGGCAACTGGTTAATGCGGCGATGCCGGGTATCGGTTTAAAAGCGCTACCGGTCGCACCTCGGCAGATCCCTTTTCACTCGGGTTATGCTTATTTTGAATTAGAACCGCAGAGCGAGTTCTGGAATGAACTGAAGCATTCCGGTGGTTTTGCAATACACGTGGGCGGAGATTTCCCTGGGCTGGTGCTAGAGTTCTGGGCTATCCGACAGTAGCTCTGTGAATCCCTGAAAACCATCGATAAAATCAGTATCGGAGCAAATAATGTCAACGGATAATCGCGATAAAACAGTATTCAGACAGCCAACTGGAAATCCTGATCGAACCGTGATCAGACCAGCACCTGGTGGTCGTGGCGCTGCACGCGCCGAGCCCGCTAAAATAGATGCGCCATCTCCTCCGCCAGCTCCCCCGCTAACACCGCCACAAGCTCAACCATCCCAACCTGCCTATCAACCCCAGCAGCCGCAGCCCGTTCAGCCTCAGGCCAATGTGCAATTTCAGCCCAATATGGAGCCCCAGACTACTGGTCAGGCTTATTTCGAAACCCGCAGTGGATTAAATCCGATTGTGAATGCCGCATCGACCTTAATCGCAGTATTCGAGAAAACCCACCAGTCGATGTCACATACCGATGTCGGTGGTTTACACCAGGGTTTAACGAATGAAATCAGGTTATTCGAAAATAAACTGAAGGAGCTCGGGGTTAAACCGGAGGTTGTTCTATCGGCTCGTTACTGCGTTTGCACGGCTATGGATGAAGCCGTGTTAAATACCCCCTGGGGTACCGAATCTGGCTGGTCTCAGAGGTCTCTACTAAGTGTGTTCCACAACGAAACAGCGGGTGGTGAAAAATTTTTCCTGATCCTGGATCGTATGAGGGAATACCCGGCCGAGAATATCGACCTGCTCGAATTGCTTTATCTCTTTTTAAGTCTCGGCTTTGAAGGTAAATATCGGGTTATCAATCGTGGGCGCGATATGATCGAACAGTTACGCGACGAACTGTACAACATCATTCGACGGCAAAGAGGCGAGTTCGAACGCTCGCTATCACCGAACTGGCGAGGATTGGGTAATACCCGTAATTCACTCACCAGCTATATACCGTTCTGGGTGGTTGCCAGTGTGTTGGCCGCCGTGCTGTTTTTAAGTTATTCGGGATTTCGTGTCTGGATGCTTGAGTCATCGACTCCGGTGATTGCCAAACTCGAAGAAATTTCGAATAAATAGTATGAAAAAAATTATTAGCTTTTTCACGAACAGAATAGTCATTTCACTCATAGGCTTAATTGCACTGTCAGTAATCATCTGGTTTGTCGGTCCGCATATTAAATTCGGCGAAAGCAATACCGCACCTTTAGAAAGCGATTTTTCTCGTCTCATCGCCATTATCATTCTATTAGTACTTTGGGGGCTGAATAATTTGCGCATTCAACTCTCGCATAAAGGCAATAACCAGAATCTGGTAGAAGATCTTGAAAAGAATCAGGAACTACAAAACGAAGAGCTGGCTGGTGATCAAAAATCTGAAGAATCTCAGCTCCTAAATCAGCGCTTTAACGATGCCATAGCTACCTTGTCGAAACTGAAGTTCAAAGGCAAGGGCAATTCTATGTCTGGATCCAGGGCCTTATACGAACTGCCCTGGTACATAATAATCGGGCCACCTGGATCGGGTAAAACGACGGCGCTGGTAAATTCCAGCCTGGAATTCCCACTCGCCGAGCAATTCGGTAAAGCGGCATTGCAGGGTGTTGGTGGTACCCGTAATTGTGACTGGTGGTTTACTAATGAGGCCGTGCTTATCGATACTGCGGGTCGCTATACCACTCAGGATAGCCACAAGCTCGTCGATAGCAGCGCCTGGGAAGCATTCCTGTCGTTACTGAAAAAGAATCGTAGACGCAGGCCGGTGAATGGCGTGCTAGTTGCCATCAGTATGCAGGATTTACTGTTTCAGACCGAGCAGGAAAGAAACCAGCACGCAAAAATTATTCGAACCCGTGTCGACGAGTTAATGCAGAAACTCGAAGTGCGTTTTCCACTTTACCTGATTTTAACTAAAACCGACCTGATTTCGGGATTTACGGAATACTTCGAAGATTTATCCAAAGAAGATCGAGAGCAGGTATGGGGCATCAGTCTGCCAAATGCAGGAGACCCGTCGCAAAGCCCGGACTTTGACTATTTTGAATCCGAACTTAATCAACTAGTTAACCGGCTATATTCCAGGGAATTATCGCGGGTTCATCAGGAACGCGATGTTAAACGCCGAGCACTGATACAGGGATTTCCGCAGCAGTTGGAAAATATTAAGACGATTGTTGAGTCTTTCGTGAAACAGACTTTTGTCAAAAACCGATACGAGTACCAACCCTATCTGCGCGGTGTTTATTTTACCAGTGGTACTCAGGATGGTACGCCAATAGACCGTATGATGAGTGCGGTCGCGGCCAATTTTGGTTTTGATCAGCAAGCGCATATCCAGCAAGCTCAAGGCAAAAGTTTTTTCCTGGGTAACCTGTTTCGCGAAGTCATATTTCCCGAATCGGAATTAGTCGGATTGAATCGTAAATACGAGACGCTGCTCAAATGGGGGCGACGAGTAGGCTATGTTGCACTGCTACTGACAGCTGGTGGGTTGCTCGCAGCCTGGTTTGGCAGTTTGAGCCGTCACGATAATTTTATGCTCGAAGTCGACCGCTATGTTTCCGAATACGAGAGCGAAAATGCTCGACTAAAGGACTGGAATAAAGATATCCGCTCCGTTATTCCCTCCTTAAACGCCCTCGCCAGAGCGAGTATTGTCTATGACCAGGATCAGCACCCGTGGCTTAACGGGTTTGGTTTATACGACGGCAACGTCGATAGTGCGGCCGACGATGCCTATCAGGCGCAATTACTCGAACTCATGTTGCCCAAGTTACTTGCCTATCTGGAAGAGAGAATCAGTAAAGGGCATAAAGGTGGCGATCTCTATCATAATTTCCGAACTTATTTGATGTTTAATAAAATAGAAAATATGGATCGAAAGCTGGTTATCGACTGGTTTAAGGATGACTGGAAAATAAACATGCAGGGCGAAGCGAGCCAGCGGCAGGCCCTGGAGCAACATCTCGAAGAGTTGTTAAACCTCGAAATTCAGGAGCAGTCGCTAAATCCAAAGCTGGTGAAGCAGACGCGAAAATTGCTATTGCGGGTGCCGGTACATCAGCGAATCTATAGTCGCATTCGGACTCGGAGTGAAAATCGAGAAAAGGTGAATTTACTGAACCTGTTCGGTGAGTCGGTGCGTGAAGTTTACCGTTCTAATGCCGAAATTGAAGATCGCCTACAGGTGCCATTCATGTTTACCAAAGAGGGCTATGATAACCTCGACTTTTCCACCAGTTCGCCGGTGATTGCGGATATCGTCAATGAACGCTGGGTGTTGTCCGATGACAATGAACAAAAAGTTGACTTCGTCAAAGACGATCTGGAAGAAATAAGCGGCAAGGTGGAAAATTTATATTTTGCTGAGTTTATCAAACACTGGACGGTGGTACTGAAAGTACTCGATGTTGCCGAGTTTAAATCGGTAGATCAGGCTGCGGAGGTATTGTCAAAATTTGTCGACCCGGTTTACTCCCCGTTACAGGCTATCTTGCAGGTCACCACCGAAAATACACAACTCACTTCGCCGGTCATGCAAAATCTGAATGATGATCAGGACGATGGTAGCGGTGCCGCAAAAGTAACCGCGAAATTGGCCGGGAAATTTAAAGGCACACCAGTCGACCAGCACTTCAGGTCGTTCAGCGTATTACTCAGGGAAGGCAAACAAAAGCCCGCACCAATCACCGCTATCGAACAGAAGCTTACCCAACTGAAAGAATTTATGGACGAAATTACGGTATCGCCCGATGCCGATAAAAAAGCTTTCGAAATTGCGCTCGCCCGCTATAAACAGGGCTCAGGAAATGCGATTACCAGCCTGCAGAAATTTGCATCAAAACAACCTCCGTCGGTAAAGCGATGGTTGTCCACGTTGTCAGACCAAAGCTGGAAAGTGATTCTTTCGTCGGCGCGTCGGCACATCAACGTTGAGTGGAAGAATCAGGTCTATGGTTTTTATCGCGAGGCATTAGCTGGCCGTTACCCGTTATCACGCAAGTCTAAAAATGAACTAGCTCAGCTCGATTTTAGTGATTTTTTCAAGCCAGGCGGAAAGGTTGATATCTTTTTTATAAAATATATTAAGCCGTTTATCCGCTCAAACAAGAAATGGAATAACAAATCAGTGGACAGGCGCTCATTGGGGTTTGGCAAGAAATCATTGGCGCAGCTAAAAAGAGCACAGGCTATTAAGAGCATTTTCTTTAGAAAAAATGCCGAGGTGCCGGGTATTTCGCTACAATTGAAACCTGATCGCCTTAATAAAATCGACGCTCGTTTCTGGCTCGATGTCGGTGAACAACGCATCGATTACAACCATGGTCCCAAGTTTTGGAAAGATCTGAACTGGTCGGTCGAAGACGATAACAGCCGAGTCAGGCTGGTGTTTGAAGACCTCGATGGTGACCGCTACGAGAAATCGTTCGAAGGCCCCTGGGCCTGGCTGAGATTGCTCGACGATTCCAGAATTTCTGAAACCAAGCAATCTAATGTTTATTTGATCGAATACAGCGTCGACGAGAGTAGCGGTTCGTCAACTCGCCATACGATGAAGTTTTTGATAAAAGCCCGTAGTGTTAACAACCCGTTTAATCAGAATTTACTCGGTGTATTCAAAGCACCGGAGCGCATCTAAATGGTTGATGCGGGTCGAACCGGAGTGTATGGGAAACTGCCAGCCTATGGAGATTTTGTTTCTCGAAATCTGCAGGCGTCATTCATGGATCCCTGGGATGAGTGGTTACAACATTACGTATCCGTTTCCAGAGAACAGTTAGGTGAGCAGTGGCTAGACATTTACCTCACCAGTCCCATCTGGCGATTTGTACTTTCGAGTGGCGTTATCGACGACAATAAATGGGCAGGAATTATTATGCCAAGCGTCGACAGAGTCGGTCGTTATTTTCCAATTAGTTTAGCCAGACCCATACCAGCAGAGGCTTCACCGGTTTACTTTTTTGTTTCGCAGGCTGAGTGGTATGAACAGATCGAAGCCTCCTGTTTGCTAGCACTTGATGGCCAGATCGATGTCGATGAGCTGGTTTCCAGCATCGACGAGATTAATCTGACGGCCCACGATTCTTACCTGCCAACCTCGAATTTAGGTGATAATGGTGCCTTTATTCTTGGGTTACCAGATGGCGACCAGGGAGCCGTTGGCGTAGGTGTATCTTATGCGTTAGATGCTGCCTTAAGTGCCGGTTTCAGTAGCTTTAGTGTTTGGCAGACTGAAGGCTCGGAAGTCGTCTCACCGCTCATGTTTTGCTCTCAGGGGTTACCTCCGATTTCAGGATTAGCATCGATGCTCGATGGGCAGTGGCAACTCCGAAACTGGAAAATCCCTTATAACCTGAAATCCTGATCGGCCCGGGGCTGGACTAGAAATAATGAAAGACATCACTGTCAGAAGACCGGTTATCTGGAAGTCAGTGCATGATACTAACGTCGGCATGGTTCGGGAAATTAACGAAGACTCGGTTCTGTCCGCACCGCAATTGCAATTCTGGGCCGTCGCCGATGGAATGGGTGGATATGAAGCCGGAAATATTGCCAGCAACATGATTGTTGCGACCTTACAGGACTATAATTCGGAAGGGACTTTGAATCAGGTCGTCAATCACATTGAAGATTGTTTGATCGACGTAAACCATCGGATTCTGGAGTACGCCGATATCATGCTCGATGGCAGAATGCTGGGGAGTACGATTGTGTCTCTGGCAATCAAAGGTCGGGTAGGTATCTGCCTTTGGGTTGGAGATTCGCGCCTGTACCGGCTTCGAAATCGTCAGTTATTGCAGTTATCGAGGGATCACAGTCAGATAGAAGAGCAAATGCAACAGGGATATATTACGCCTGAGCAGGCAGAAAACCATCCAGACTCAAATGTCATTACCCGGGCGATAGGCGTCCATAATGAACTTTACATCGACATAAATGTATTCAGTACGCAGCTAGGGGATATCTTTCTGCTTTGTAGCGACGGCCTTTATAACATGGTTAGAAAGGACGAACTTGCTAATACTCTGGCCAGTTTACCGATCGAGCAGGCGAAGCAAAGTCTGCTGCAACTAGCGTTAGATCGGGGTGCCAATGATAACGTCTCAGTTATCCTGGTGAAGGGTGAGCAAGGTTCAAATTCACGTGTACCTGGGCCTGGGCCGGTAAGTGAGTCTGGCGCATGAATGATAAAGATTCGAACAAGACTCGGATTAAGTCACCGGCCGTTAAAAGAGATGCCACGAGGATAGCTCCCCGAAAGGCAAAGGATAAAACCCGGATAGCCAGGCCAGAAAAAAGTCAGACAGCCGAAGTTGATAAAACACGAATTGCGCCAAAAGATACCGGCTCGCTCCCTGTGGGACAGGCACAGGATCATATTTTGAAGGAGCGCTTTGTGCTTGAAGGTGTACTCGGCACAGGTGGTATGGGAATTGTCTACAAAGCCCGAGATCTTCTCAAAGTCGAGGCTCAGGATCGCGACCCCTATGTTGCGATTAAAGTCTTAAGCGACGAATTCAAGACTCATCCCGAAGCGTTTATCTCATTGCAGCGTGAATCGCGTAAATCGCAACGCATCGCGCATCCCAATATTGTGAATGTATACGATTTCGATCGAGATGGTGAAACGGTTTTTATGACCATGGAATTTCTCGATGGTGATCCTCTGGACGAATTGATAGCCCGTTATCGGTCGACTGGGTTACCGACAGACGATGTCTGGGAAATAGTTCACGGCATGTCTGCTGCTTTAATACACGCGCACTCCGAACGCATAATCCACTCAGATTTTAAGCCCGGAAACGTGTTCGTCACGGTCAAAGGCCTGGCCAAGGTCTTCGATTTTGGTATCGCCAGGGCGGTCGCTCAGGTTGAACATCTTGAAGATAGCCCGAACGACCAGACCCTATTTGATGCGGGTAATCTTGGCGCCCTAACGCCCGCTTATGCCAGCCTGGAAATGCTCGAAGGACATGAACCCGATGTGCGCGATGACATTTACGCGCTGGGCTGTGTCGCCTACGAAATGTTGACCGGACAGCACCCGTATAACAAAGTGCCAGCCGACGAAGCCGAACGGCAGGGCTTAAGGCCGACTCGTATTGCTCACATTAAAAAATTCCAATGGCAGGCAATCGAAAAAGCCATTGCGTTTAGACGAGAGGATCGATTAGCTACAGTCGCTGAATTCGAATCCGGAATATCCCCGAAGATAAAATCGTATAACTGGTTGATAACGGGCCTGGCATTGATTTTTACAATCGCGATTACAGCCTATTTTCTGGTTTTTAAAGAACCTCCGCCGGGACCTGAATTTTCTGAATTCGATATCAGGAATGAACTGGAGTTAAAAATCAGAATCGACCTTTATAAAGAAGACCTGGTGACCTTACTGGAGGACCCTACATTCTCCACTATTTGGCAAGACTCCGTCTGGAAAGATATCTCTGATCTCACGGTACTGACAAAAGGTGAGGATCTCTGGGTCGATGAAAAGAAACAGGCTATATTTTTACAGTATATAGAAAAAATTACGTCGATGCTGAAAAGCAAAAAAGTTAATCAAACCGAAAAACTGATCGAAAACGCCAGGCGTTATGCGCTCGATGAATCTACTCTGGATGGGCTTGGAAAAGAATTAACTGCGCTTCGGATCCGGGCGGCAGAGCGTAGAAAATTATCGGCTAAAAAAGCAGCCGATGCAGAGAAGGTAAAGCAGGCAGAACAACAGTCGGCACAACAGCAGAAGAAACTTGAAGCTGCAAATGCAAAAGAACAGGAAACTGAAAAACAGTTGCAGGCCAGACAGTTCGAGGTAGCGTTGGACAATCTAAACAAGCAGTTGAAATGCCAGTCCAACCTAAATATGCGGAACTTCGAAACTGCGATAAGCAAATTGAAACAACTTGATACTAAGAGATACGAAAGCATGGAGGATGGCTTTATCAAATCACTAGCCGCCTGCATTGTTCAAGTGGGTAAGTCATTTCCCGAGAGGGCCAGGGACGCGCAAAAATATAGCCAGAAGTTATTTGATTCAGCTTTGATTAGTAGCATCATCATAAAATCCAGGGACCCCTGCGATCTTTCTCTAGCGGGTCTCGGCTCGAGAGGTAAGCGCGCTACCTGTAAAGATAAACTTAAATCGGCTGGCAGTGGACCTGAAATGGTTGTTATTCCGGCTAGTAATCGGATAAAGCCCTTTGCTATCGGTAGATACGAAGTTTCCGTTACCGAATTAAACCACTATTGTAAAACCACCAGCAGCTGTCCTGTATTGAAGCAGGATTCAGAGTTACCGGTAGTCGAAATTCCGATCACTCTGGCAACCGCCTACTTAAAATGGCTGAGCCAGCAAACTAGCAAAAAATACCGCCTGCCCAGCAAGGCCGAATGGTTGCACGCCGCAAAGTCACGTAGTAAAACTCTGGACCCGAATCGGAATTGTGCGTTAAGTACCCGTGGTTTCGAAAAAGGCAGTAACCTCGTTAAGTTCAGTCTGGGAAAACAAAATAGCTGGGGACTAGTCAATTATGTCGGAAACGTACAGGAATGGGTATACGGTAGCGGTCGAGCCATCGAAGTTGCTGGAGGTTCCTTTCGGGAGCCGATGGAAAGTTGTACAATTACAACGTCTGGTAAACATAATGGTGCCGCAGACAGTCACACCGGATTCAGGGTTCTGAGGGAAGTCGAGGGATAGCAATTGAACGATTCCAATTATTCAGTGATATTACGAAATCTATCTAGTGATTATTATTATGGTCATATTGATTTTAACGAATATCGTATCCAACGAAAGATCATACTCGATAAGATTGATGAAGAACTAAATGGCGTTTCAATCGTTGATAGCCAGCTCGGCGAAAATGATGATAATGAAGACTTTTTAAAGACCGTTTCCTATTTTCAAAATACAGATATAAACACTTAAGCTACAAAACTTTCGCCCTGATAAATGCTGGGATTAGTGTTTCAGCGTTGCGATGAAACTAAACAAGAGGACGTTCTATGGATTTAGTTAAATTTTTTCAGACGGGAGGTACATTTATGTATCCGATCCTAATCGTTTTTGCATTAGGGATGGCGATTGCTATCGAGCGCTTTATTTACATTATGCAAACTCAGGGAAAGACTCGAAAAATCTGGAACCAACTAACCCCTATGCTAAAAGCCCAGGATATTAACCGAGCTATAAAATTAACCGAGACTGTAAAAACACCTCTGGCTACCATGTTAAATTACGGGTTCGCGAGGAAGAAATCAGAAGCCTCCAGAGCCGTTATCGAATCTGCTATGGAAGAAGGCATGATGGAAGTATTGCCAGATTTGGAGCAACGTACACATTATCTGGCAACCTTTGCCAACATAGCTACTTTACTGGGATTGCTGGGAACCATCATCGGACTGATTCAGGCGTTTACTGCGGTTGCAGGTGCTGATCCTGCAGAAAAGGCTGACTTACTATCCTCCAGCATCTCGGTGGCGATGAATACTACTGCATTTGGTTTGATGTCGGCGATACCCCTAATTCTCATTCACTCTTTTCTGGTGACTAAAACGGCGCGTCTGGTCGATAATATCGAGATGGCTGCGGTTAAGTGTCTTAATTTAATTTCAGAAGAATAGAGAAGGAATTTCCACAGCATGAGGCTGGTTAGACGCAAAATGGTCAAGGAAGCGGTTGAGCTTAATATCACTGCTTTCCTTAACTTGATGGTTATCCTGGTACCTTTTTTATTAATTACTGCTGTATTTTCGCGAGTCACTATTCTCGAACTGAATTTGCCGCCCAAGAATTCAAGGGTAGTAGAGCCAGAAAATATCAAGTTACAACTAGAACTGGTGATCAGGCCTGAGAGTTTTGAAATTCGTGACAGTAATCTGGGTCGGATAAAATATCTTCAACGTGAGCAGGATAATACTAACTGGAAAATTTTTACCGATCTCCTGGTAGAAATCAAAACTCGCTTTCCAGATGAAAAAAACATTACCCTGTTGGTCGATCGAAAAGTTACTTATAAAACAATCATCCAGGTTATGGACAGAGTCGGCAGTGCCGAGATTGTAAATATAACCGAACTAGAAACTGTCGAGCTATTTCCAAATATTTCGATGGGTGACGCACCCGAAATTGAGGTGGCGCCTGAGACTGTTGATGCACTCGAGCAACAGTCCACCGAGGCATCTAACCAATGATGGCTATGTCGAAACGCGCCAGGCGCATGGAGAGACATCACGAGCAACGCAAGAGACCTGCTATCAATCTGGTTTCATTGATGGATATTTTCACCATTCTGGTTTTCTTCTTACTCGTTAGTTCGTCGAATGTGCAGCAGTTACCCAATAAAAAAGATATTCGATTGCCCACTTCGGTTGCCACCAAAGCACCGCAGGAAACACTGATCATATACGTCACCAGAGACAAAATATTATTGCAGGGCAGGGAAGTAGGAAAAGTTCCCGGTGAAATTGATAGCACCGAAATATTAATTAAGGGTCTTGTCGAAGAGTTAAAATTTCAGGATTCGAATACCCGTTTCGTTTCAACTGTCCCTGGCGAAAATACAGGCAAGGCTATAACTATCATGGGAGACGAGATGATCCCATATCAGTTGATACGAAAAATATTGGCCTCCTGTCGGGAGGTAAATTATACCCGTATCGCTTTCGCCAGCTTACAAAAGACACAATCAGGAGATAAGCCCTGATGTCTTCGATGAGTTATAGCGACCTCGAGCTATCCTGGTCTCTGGATAGTAAAAATGATCGCCGCTTCAATCTGATTAGCGTCGTTGTCGTTTCATTAATGGTTAGTTTCGGACTTATGATGTCCTCGATCGAGCTGCCTGAAGAAAAACGCGAGGCGCGCCGGGCAATTCCACCTCGTATTATTAACTTCCTGCTTGAAAAAAAAAAGGCGGAGCCAAAAATAGAAAAACCGAAAATCAAACCTAAACCTAAGCCTAAGCCGAAACCCAAACCAAAGCCTAAAATTAAAAAAGAAAAACCAGCTAAAAAAGATCAAAAACCTCTAACCAAAATAGAGAAAAAGGCACGTGAGAAAGCTGCAGAAAGCGGACTGTTGGCTTTGAGTAATGAACTCGCTGACTTGATGGAAACCGACGATATCAGCAGTATGGTAGGCGGGCCAGTTAAGTCGGTTGTTTCCACTGTATCAACCAGTCAGAAAAATCAGGAACTGCTACTCGCCGATGCTAGCCAGGGTAGTGGTGGGGTGAATAACGAGCAATACGCGACAGTCGTCGGTAAAACAATCTCTTCGAAGAGGGAAATTAGTGCAGTAAAACAATCGTTGGTTTCGACAGAAACGGTTGCGAAAAGCAAAGATGAAAGCAAAGCTACATCCAGGACTACGGGCGTCCGTGCAGAAGAAAGCGTTATCCTGATATTCGACCGAAATAAAAGTAAGCTTTTTTCGCTTTATAACCGTGCGCGAAGAAATAACCCGAATCTAAAAGGGAAGATTATCCTCGAAATTACGATTGCTCCGTCCGGTAAAGTCACCAGTATCAAAATAGTGTCTTCGGAATTGAACGACAGTAAACTCGAGTCCGGTTTATTAAGGCGAATAAAAGGTTTTAATTTTGGTGCTGAGCAAGTAGAGCAGGTGACTGTGACTTATCCGATTGATTTTCTGCCTTCGTGAATTAAAAACGGTTTTGAACTTTTATTGGTATCGAGCGATTTATAGTTCCTGACCACCTACTCTTGGTCTCATGGATCCTGTCAATTGTAAGGCCTGATAAACATAAGGCAGTCTCGCCTCACCACCGTGGTGGCGGTGAGGACTACAATGAAAGTTCTCACACCACTCATTGGAGACTGCCATGCCACTTTATTGCGGAATCGACCT
>JAUVCH010000032.1 GCA_030595795.1 Gammaproteobacteria bacterium | reverse complement strand
TAAGTTTAAACCTGGTCTTTGAAGCGGATACTCTCAATCTCCCAGTCATTGTCGTTTACAGTTAGCAATAAACAGGATGGGCCGCCATGCGTGCGCGTATTTCCCGCTGCCCCGGGATTTGCTATCCATGGAAGCTGCTGTTCATCTACGATCATCTTATGCGTATGCCCGTAAACGACCAGGCGGCTGTCGGGAAATGCTTCGCGTAGTGACTGATGATCGGGGGATACACTGTCATGTCGGTCGCCGTGTTCAATAGAGACTCGGCCACCCGGTAAATCAAATTCGATAATTTCTGGAATAGTTTCAAGCGTTTCCGATTGATTCGCTGGCCACAGAACTGGATGATCGTTATTGCCAGCCACCGCTATTACGCGGCCGGTTTTGGGTTGCATGGCTTGCAGGATTGAAGCATCACCAATATCCCCTGCATGAATAGCAATATCGGATTGCCTGATAATATCAGCGATTCTCGAGTCTAGTAGACCGTGTGTATCAGAAATAATAGCCACAGTAGTGACAAAATTTATGTTCGAGGAGGTCATGCGGTTAATCTAAATATGGTTGTATTTTTCTTACCATATCGCCAAATAATCGAGGATTACCGGCAATGATTTCGCCATTGGCCAGATAATTTTCCTCGCCCCTGAAGTCACCGACTATTCCCCCGGCCTCTCGAATGAGTAAGGCGCCTGCGGCGATATCCCAGGATTGCAAACCCGACTCCCAGAAACCATCGAGACGGCCCGAGGCAACATAGGCAAGGTCGAGAGCGGCTGAACCAGCACGCCTAATATCACTGGCGCTGGCGAAAAATTCGTTGAATAGTTTAAGGAATTGGTCCAACTGATCTCTATCTTTAAACGGGAACCCGGTGCCAAGCAAAGCACCCTTGGTGGTTTTCAAATTGGTTACCCGAATCCGACGATTGTTCAGGGTCGCGCCGTCACCTCTACTAGCGGTAAACAGTTCCTGCTTTAACGGGTCGTAAATGACCGCATGTTCGAGTCGGCCATTGTGTTGACAGGCGATCGATACGGCAAAATGTGGAAACCCATGTAAATAATTCGTGGTGCCGTCAAGTGGGTCGATAATCCATCGGTAATCTTCGTCACCTTTGATTTCCCCCGATTCCTCAGCAAGTATGCTGTGATTTGGATAGGCTTTGAGTAAGGTATCGATGATTCGTACTTCGGCCTGCCGGTCAACCTCGGTTACAAAATCGTTTGGTGATTTAGTTTCAATCTGCAATTCGGATAGTTTATTCATTTTGCGGACGATAAAATCCCCTGCACTTCGGGCGGCTCGAATTGCAATATTTAACAAGGGTTGCATGGTGCTAAGGTCCGGTAGGGCTGTGTTATAGTGGCGCGCAGTCTAACAAACGACCCTGATTTACACCAGAGATACATGGTTAAAGAAAATATGCAGGACAAAGCGAATAAAGCAATGCCTATCGACCATATCGATATCGTCATCGTCATGGTGGGTACTACCCATCCTGGTAATATTGGGGCTGCTGCCAGGGTAATGCATAACATGTGTTTTAGTAATCTGGTACTGGTAGAGCCGCAATGTCCGGTAGGAGAAATTGCCTATGCGCGTTCATCAGGCGCACACGATATTCTGGATCAACGCAGAACCGTTAACTCATTACAGGAAGCGATCGCCGATTGTCACCTTGTAGCGGGTTTGACGGCTCGACATCGCTCGTTGCCCTGGCCGGAAATGAACCCGCAACAAATCAGTCAGGAAATAATCAGTAAAGGTGTCGGCTCCAGAGCGGCGCTGGTATTTGGAAGAGAGCATTCCGGTTTAAGTAATGATGAACTGGCACTTTGTAACTACATGGTGTCTATTCCTACAAATCCTGATTTCAGCTCACTCAACGTGGCTTCCGCAATTCAGGTCATGTGCTATGAGATTTATCAAAACTTGTCGAACAGTAAGTCAGCCAATGTAGATGAGGGCGAGCCATCGGCAACAGCTCACGATATCGAAGGCTATATGTCACATCTACAACAAGTGCTGGAAACTACCGAATTTCTTGACCCCGAAAACCCCGGATTACTCATGCAACGCTTACGCCGTCTGTATCAGCGAGTAGAATTGAGTAAAACCGAGGTGAATATTTTGCGTGGCATACTAAGTTCGGTGCAAAAATATCAGAGTTAAGGTTACAAAACGTTACAGTTTGTTACTCTCCTGCAAAGCTTTAAATAGAGTCGACCAGTAGACTTGTTTCCGTCATCAATCACATAAATGGAACAAGCTATGAAAAAATCAACCAAAATTGTTATCACAGGTCTTCTGGTACTCGGTTTTAGTGGCGGTGTATTCGCCTATGGCGCGCATAATCACTGGAATATGAGTCTTGAAGAAAAAGCCGAATTTGTTACAGACCGAGTCTCTAATAAGCTCGATCTCGATGAATCTCAAAAACGAAACTTCCGCATTCTGGCAAAAAATATGACAGGTATGATGAACGAAATCAGGGAAAGTCGACAGGCACATATGAGTCAAGTTCAACAACTGTTGGCTGAACCAGTTTTTAATCAGGCCGGCGCGCTGGAAATGATTCAGGATAAGACTCAGAAAATTAACGAAAAGGCACCGATAGCTATTGCCTCTTTAGCCTTGTTCCTTGATTCCCTGAACGCGGAGCAAAAATCTGAGCTGCAATCATTCATAACTGATCGAATGCAGCATAAGCAAGAGCACTAAAACCAGCTGTAATTCAAGCGAACACCACCCCACTAACAGGGGTGGTGTTTTTTGATAAACTTAAGGTCGCATGAATAGAAAGTTATTAATTATCGACGATGACGAAAAGCTGGCTGAGCCGTTACAGCTATACCTGTCTCGTTTCGAATTCACACTTGATAGTGAAACTAATCCTCTCGATGCTATTGCTCGCTTAAACCAGGAAGCTTTTGACCTGGTTATCCTCGACGTGATGCTGCCACAAATTGATGGCTTCGAAACCTGCCGGAGAATCCGACAGTTTAGTGATATACCAATAATCATGTTAACCGGTCGAGGCGATGTTATGGACCGCGTGGTTGGACTTGAAATGGGTGCCGATGATTACCTGCCTAAACCTTTCGAACCTCGAGAACTGGTTGCCCGCATACAAAATGTATTAAAGCGCAGTATCGAGTCTCGCCAGGCTGATATTTACCAGGTCGGCAATTTGACTGTCGATTTGAACAGAAAACTGGTTGAGAAAGATGGCAGAACCTTGAATATCACATCCAACGAACTGGCATTATTGACTCTGTTAATCCGGAACCAGGATAAAGTTTTCAGTCGCGACGAAATCATGCATGAACTAAGAGGCATAGACGCCGATATATATAGTCGAGCAATCGATGTTTTAGTCAGCCGATTGCGGCAAAAGCTCGAACGGGCCGAGTTAATTAGAACGGTTCGCGGCTCAGGCTACCAGTTTGTCGTAAGATGATGTTAAGTCGATTACGAACTTATCTGAGTGATAAGTACCAAAGCCTGGTATTTAAAATACTCCTGTATTTTGTAGTATCGGCGCTGGCGATTGCTATGATACTCAGTTGGAATTTCGCGAGTCGCATTAAACCTCGCTTCGACAATGAGGTGTTACCAAACCTGTCGCAATATATTCAATATCTGGTCAGCGATATAGGAACCCCGCCCGATATCCAAAAAGCACAGGCATTAGCTAATCGCTTGCCATTTGAGCTCCGCATAGAAGGCCCTGATTTAATCTGGTCTTCGACGAGGAGTTTGTTGGTCATAGATCAGTACGACTTAAGGACGGCTCCTAATCCCTATCAAATGTACCAAATCAGTCGTCGGCACGATAAACATTTACTATTAGTAGAAAATCAGGATTATCGCTACCTGTTTGCTGTAGAAAGCAGCTTTCGGAGTGAATCTGGCTTTCGACACTGGATATTGTTTCTAATGTTAGCAGGGATCCTGGCATTGCTATACCTCGGTATCCGCCGACAATTTCAGCCGCTAACCGTTATCTCAAGCCATTTGAAGAAAATTGGTTCTGGCCAGCTTAGCGATCCCATTAAAATACAGGGCAGGGGTGAACTAACTCAACTCGCTAATGGAATTAACCAAATGGCGATTGAAATAAAGTCGATGCTGGAGAGTAAAGCCGGATTATTGCTCGCCATTAGTCATGAACTTCGATCGCCTATGACTCGTATGCGAATTAACCTCGAGTTAGTGGAAGATAACAGGATGCAAGAACCATTGATTAGCGACCTTCAGGAAATGGAAGCGCTGGTTTCTGGTTTACTCGAATCTGAAAGATTAAACACAAAGCATGCGATTCTCAATCGTTCACTATTTGATCTGGCCGAAGTAGCCGATGACGTGATTATGCGCTATTTTTCAGACTGTAAAATCGACAGGAGCCTGGCTCCGACAATGGTCAAATTCGATGAAGTACGAATCCGATTATTGCTCAAAAACTTAATTGGCAATGCCTGTCGATACTCACAGAACAGTGGTGAAGCGGTCAAAGTCACTCTTCAGACGGTCGAAAAAGAGGTGCATTTTTGCATATTAGACAAGGGGCCAGGAATTAACGCCGACGAACTCAAACATATTACTGAGCCTTTTTATCGCACCGACAGCGCAAGATTAAGAAAAACAGGTGGCTATGGCCTGGGCTTATATCTTTGTAAGTTAGTCGCTGAAGCCCATAATGGTTATTTAGAAATTGAATCAAAAGCGGGCGAGGGAGTGTCTGTTTTAGTTCGTTTGCCTTCGATGGAAGACTTAACGATAGGTGAGACTGATTGATTATAAGCTTGATAAAAAAATGAATGGAAAAATACCAGCTATACCCACTTCTTAATAGTTGACCATTTTAGTCAGGATTGTATACTTCGAACACTTACTGACATAAATTGACTTTTATGCGTTTATCTACCAAAAGCCGTTATGCGGTCACATCATTACTCGATTTAGTCATGCACTCGGAGCATGGGCCGGTTTCTCTTGGCGATATTTCGCAGCGTCAGGGTATATCTCTGTCCTATCTCGAGCAATTGTTTGCAAAAATGCGGCGTAATAAACTGGTGACCAGTACTCGCGGTCCCGGTGGTGGTTATAATCTTGGTGATGTGCCAGAAAATGTCTGTATTGCAGATATAATTGCAGCCGTCGACGAAGAAATGCGGGTTACCAATAAAGATGTGCTGGAAGGTGCCACCAATTTCGAACCTTGCTTAACTGAACAATTATGGGAAGAGTTAAGCGAGCAAATACAGGATTATCTCACGACTATATCACTCGCCGATATGATGGAAAATGAAGAAGTACAATCACTATCGCGCGACCATGATTTACGTCAAATAGCTGAAAACTTATAGTAAGATCACGATGTCAGTCTATTTTGACCATAATGCGACCTCACCGCTTCACCCGGAAGTACTCGAAGCGATGATGCCTTATTTACGTAATCCCGTTGCCAATGCTTCGAGTTTGCACAGTGCAGGCCGACTCGCTCGTTCGGCAGTCGAAACTGCACGGGCACAGGTTGCCGAACTACTAAATACTACTCCAGAGTCGGTAATTTTCACCTCCGGTGGGTCTGAGGCGAATAACCTTGCATTGAAAGGTTTCATAGATTTCGATGATCCACGACCGATTATTAGCTCTCAAATCGAGCACCCCAGTATTATAGAGCCGTTGAAACAACTCGAACAATTGGGACAAAAAGTAATCCGCTTGCCAGTTAATTCAAAAGGCCAGATTGATATGGCCGAGGCGCAGATAATATTACAACAGCACTCGCCAAAATTACTTTCTGTGATGCTGGCTAATAATGAAACAGGTGTGTTACAGCCGGTTAAAGCTTTGGCTGACCTGGTTTCGGATGAAACCTGTTTAAAGCATAGTGACGTGATTCAGATGGTAGGCAAGTTACCGGTTGATATAAAGGCATTAGGTGTCGATGCTATATCGCTCGCCGCGCATAAATTACAAGGGCCACAGGGTATAGGTGCGCTTGTAGTCAGAAAAAAGCCAAAGCGCGCGTTAATTAGTGGTGGCGCTCAGGAAAAATATCGACGCGCCGGCACAGAAAATGTTGCGATGATTGTCGGAATGGGTAGAGCTGCTCAGCTAGCCGCTCTTGAAATAAGCAATAAAAGCCACCATTTAGAACAATTAAGGTCGGTTCTCGAATTGAAGTTATCCGCTATACCTGGGGTGGTAATTTTTGGTGATACTGTAAATCGGTTGCCTAATACGACTTATTTTTCAATTCCTTATTACCATGGAGAGACTTTACTCATGGAACTCGATAAGGCAGGGTTTGCACTTTCCAGTGGATCAGCTTGCCATAGTGAAGTGACGCGTGCGAGCCACGTGCTAGAAGCCATGGGTGTCGATAATCAACTGGCACTAAATTCGATTCGTGTGAGCCTGGGTACGGGTAATAATGTCCAGGAAGTCAATGCCCTGGTAAACAGACTGGAAACATTAATTAACAAACTGCCGGCCATTATGCGCCAGGCAGCAATTTAGAGAGATTGTTATGACTATTCAATTGACAGATATCGCCGCAAACAGGGTAGAAAGCTTTCTCGCCAACCGTGGGAAGGGTATTGGTTTAAGGCTCGGTGTTAAGACGACGGGTTGCTCAGGTATGGCATACGTTATAGAGTTTGTAGACGAAGTCCAAAGTGACGATGAAGTCTTTGAAAGCAAGGGCGTTAAAGTAGTCATCGATCAGAAGAGCCTGCTTTTCCTGGATGGTACAGAAGTGGATTTTGGCAAAGAAGGGCTCAATGAAGGTTTTAAATTCAGCAATCCTAATGCCAAAGATGAATGTGGTTGTGGAGAAAGTTTCACCGTTTAAACCGTTTTTTATGGTCGAAACTAATGCTAATGCTGGATTTCAAACAAAATTATTTTCAACTATTCGGCATTCCTGTCGATTTCCATGTCGATAAAAATACTCTGAAGGCCAAGCAACAGGCTCTCCAGGCTAGATTTCATCCCGATCTATTCGTCAATGCCAGTGATCAGGATAAGCGTCTTTCAGTGCAGCAGGCATCGCATGTTAACGAGGCGTACCAGACGCTGCTAAACCCTGTAAAAAGAGCTCGCTATCTACTTGAGATCAATGGTCTCGAATTGAATGATGAAACAGAAACAACTTCAGATACGGCATTTTTAATGGAACAGCTTGAATTACGCGAACAACTCGACGAATGTCGTGATAGTGAAGATCCCATCTCCTGCTGCGATGAAATTGCCGATAAACTCAAATCAAGAGCGCAACAATTCGCTGATGAGTTCGTCGCTGAATTAACAGCAGAACAATACGAGGCTGCCCGTCTGATTAGTCGTAAAATGCAATTTATTTATCGAATTCAGGAGCAGGTTATGGAACTCCAGTTCAATCTCGAAGACGAACTGGCTTAGAGGTTTCAATGTCACTTTTACAAATTGCCGAGCCTGGCCAGTCCGCAGCGCCTCATCAACACAAACTGTCTGCTGGGATAGACCTCGGCACCACCAATTCACTGGTTGCCAGTGTTCGTAGTGGAAAGGCCCAGATTCTTACCGATGCCCAGGGACATGGTCTGTTACCTTCAATAGTGCACTATGGCTCTGAGCTAAAACTGGTGGGTGCCCAGGCACAGGTATTAGAGGCGTCGGACCCGTTTAATACGCTCTCGTCAATAAAACGATTAATGGGCAGAGGCGTCGAAGATATCAAGCAACTGGGCGACAATATGCCTTACCAGTTTGTCGAAGACTCTGATTCAAAAGTCCCCCGGATAAAGACATCTGCTGGCAATTTCAGCGCGGTCGAAGTGTCTGCAGATATTCTTAAAGTTCTCGCTAACCGCGCTAAAGAAAGCCTGGGTGGTGAATTAAGCGGTGTCGTAATCACCGTGCCTGCTTATTTTGATGATGCCCAGCGGCAGGCTACCCGTGATGCGGCCAGGCTAGCTGATTTAAACGTTTTTCGCCTGCTTAATGAACCCACTGCAGCGGCGGTTGCCTATGGACTTGATCAGAAGAAAGATGGCGTTATCGCTGTTTATGACTTTGGCGGCGGTACTTTTGATATTTCGATATTGCGCCTTAATAAAGGTGTTTTTGAAGTATTGGCCACCGGGGGTGATTCAGCGCTCGGCGGTGACGATATGGACCATGCTATCGGTGAATGGATTATATCGGAAGCAGGCTTCGATAATGTAGATGCCTTCCTGTCTCGTAAAATTATTATCGCTTCTCGACAGGTAAAGGAAAACTTAACAAATAAAGAATCTACAGATATTTTGATAGAGAATGGAGATTATCGCTGGCAGGGTCAATTATCGAGACACGAGCTAGAGGCATTGATAAGGCCTCTGATCAAAAAAACTATTTCACCCTGTCGGCGTGTGCTTCGAGATGCCGAATTAGACAAATCGGATATCACCGAAGTAGTGATGGTTGGTGGTTCAACCCGGGTGCCGCTGGTATCTAAAATGGTGGGTGATTTTTTCGATCGGCAGCCGATGTCTGATCTGGACCCAGATCAAGTCGTCGCGATAGGTGCTGCAATCCAGGCTGATATTCTTGCCGGTAATAAGGCTGATGACTCGATGTTGTTACTCGATGTCTTACCCCTGTCACTGAGCATCGAAACAATGGGTGGGCTAAGCGAAAAAATAATTTCGCGAAATACCGCTATCCCAGTGGCCAGGGCTCAGGAATTTACCACATTTAAAGATGGCCAGACATCGATGGCTGTTCACGTACTCCAGGGAGAGCGGGAATTAGTTGCGGATTGTCGATCACTGGCTAGATTTGATTTGCGTGGCTTTCCGCCGATGGTGGCCGGTGCTGCGCGCATTCGAGTGACTTACCAGGTTGACGCCGATGGATTGATGTCGGTGAATGCTGAAGAAACAACCAGTGGTGTTAAGGCTGAAATAGTCGTTAAACCTTCTTATGGCTTAACCGACAGTGAAATCGAAACCATGCTACGAGCCTCAATGGAAAATGCTAAAACCGATGTTGTTGCCAGAATGCTCAAAGAGCAACAGGTAGAAGCCCATCGCGTTGTCGAGGCGATCGATGCGGCGTTGGCTGCTGATGGTGAAACCATACTCTCATCTGATGAGTTCAACGATATAAAACAGGCAAGGGATAGGCTAGAAAGAGAAATCGAAACTGCCGATACCGAAACTTTAAAGCGACTGATTAAATCGATAGAAAAATCCAGTGAAACTTATGTTGCCAGGCGAATGAACGCTAGTGTCAAACAGGCGCTAAAAGGCAAGCAAATAGACGAGGTTGAAATTAATTGATGACTGAAATCATCGTTTTACCGCACGAAGAAATTTGTCCTGAAGGTACTGTCATACAGGCAGAACCGGGTATTAGCTTGTGCGATGCACTACTAAACAGCGATATCGAAATTGAACACGCCTGTGAGAAATCCTGTGCCTGTACTACCTGTCATGTTCATATTCGGGAAGGCTTTGATTCTCTAAAAGAGTCAGATGAAGACGAAGATGATTATCTTGATAAAGCATGGGGACTGGATATGGATTCGCGATTAAGTTGCCAGGCGATAGTCGGTAAGGAACCGCTGGTTATTGAAATTCCGAAATATACAATAAACATGGTATCCGAAAACCATTAATGAAAATAAGCAGGGGCATATAAAGATGAGCTTAAAATGGATCGATACGCTAGATATCGCGATAGAATTGTTAGAAAAACATCCCGATGTTGATCCAAAATATATACGTTTTACAGATTTACATAGATGGATATGTGAACTCGATGAATTCGATGATGCGCCCGATCATTCTAACGAAAAAATACTCGAAGCTATACAAATGTCCTGGATCGAAGAAATGGATTGATGGCCTGCAAGCGAGGAATTACTAAATCTTATTTTTAACCTAAAATAAGTAAAGCGCTGGACATTTCTTATAGTCAAATTCATCCACAGCAATTTATATAAAATCAATTACTTTAAGCACCTACTTAATGCAATTTAGTTAGTTTCCCCCCGATTGATAAAAATAGTTAAAATTTACTATTTCAATCATTTTTTGATTGATTACAACCGGTTAGAATTACAAGTTAATGTGATTAGTTACCACAAAACTGTGACCTTCATCACAGTTTGCTTGCAATCATTTCACGATCCGTTAAATTTAACCGTCAGAGCCGTACCAAAAGTATTATCTAAACGAGAGTAGGGCCTGGAATAATAAATATTTTTGTTAGAAAAATATAAATGTTCAAACAGTTACCCAGGTGCAATATCTGGATAAACCACAACCAAAAATAGATATCCGGAGAGTTTTATGAGTAACGTAGCAATATTAGATCAATCGGCATTTCTTCAAGCTAAAGAAAGTGAATCCAGACATTTAATATCACATTATGATAGCAAATATAAGATATCGTGGTGTTTGATGAAGAGCGAACCACGACCATGTTTCACACCAAAACTACTGTCCGAATTTCATAATTACATTCAACAAGTCAAAACTGAAATGACTGAATCAAGAGGTGAAAAGTACGACTACATAGTTTTAGGTTCTGATGTTGAGGGCGTATTTAGCCTCGGCGGAGATTTAAACCTATTCCGTCAATGTATCGAAAGAGGCAGCAGGGAGGAGCTTTACACCTATGCTATTAAATGCATCGATGTATTATATGAAAATATGAACCATCTTGATTGTGAACTAACAACAATCGCCCTCGTGAAAGGCGATGCTCTGGGCGGCGGTTTCGAATCGGCCCTGGCTAGTAATGTTGTCATCGCCGAAAAAGGTGTAAAAATGGGTCTCCCCGAAGTTCTTTTCAACTTGTTTCCAGGCATGGGTGCTTACTCGTTGTTAGCGCGAAAAGTAGGAACATCGATGGCTGAGAAGATTATCCTCAGTGGAAAGTTATATACCTCGGACGAGCTTTATGACATGGGCGTTATTGATATATTGGCAGAGCCAGGCGAAGGCGAAGTTGCCGTTTATCAATATATCAAATCGGCTAATCGTTTTTCTAATAGCTATAGTGCAATCAGAAAGGTCAGAGATATTTGTAATAAAATCAGTTATGACGAATTAATTGAGATTGCAAAGATCTGGACAGATGCTGCTTTTAAGCTCACAGATAGAGACTTGAAAATGATGAGCAGATTAGTGAAGCGTCAAAATCAGCGAGCCTAAAGATATCAGCAATAGTTGTTGATCGAATATAATCTTAAAGAATATTATTAAGATTTACCTGATAGTTTATTCAGATCTATCTCGACAGCTATTGCTAAAGCTTCACTCGTGTTGCTAAATATATCTTCGATCTGTTCAACGAGAGTAAGAATTTTATCGGAGCCAATATCGTAGGGCTTTAATGATTCCCCCTGTAGGCAGATTGCAACTAACTTGCCAGCGTCAAGTTCAGTTGAAGATCCTTTCAGCGCATGTAATGCTTCGCGATATTCCAGGTAGTCACTATTGCAGGTGACTTTTATGCTTTCTATATGTCGCGTGCCATCTGCAATAAAATTAGTTACCAGGGACTGAATAAATTCAGGTTTGTCTCCCAATTCGGATAAATTCTGAAGGGATTTTTCATTAAACCATTTCGAACTATTACCCGGTAATTGCTTAGTTTGATTATTATCTTTAGCTTGAATGCCATGTTTAAGTTGAGTTGCTGTATCGGATTTTATATTGCGTGATAAAGACGCAATTTTCTCTAACAGAGTTCGTGAATTAATTGGTTTGGTCATAAACGCGGATGCGCCCGCATTCATGCCATCATTTAGCGCTTCGGGTGTTGCATCGGCGGTAAGCATAATAATAGGTAGCGAATGACTAGCGTCCATGAATCGTAGGGACTTTACTACTTCAATGCCATTTCTCTTCGGCATATTCATATCCACAATTAACATGTCGTATGAATCCATATCTGCACTCAATATGTCCAGTACACTTTCCCCGTTATCGGTAAGCTTTACCTTGTGCCCGGCATGTTTTAAAATTCCGTTGATAACTTGCTGGTTAACCTTGTTATCTTCGGCTACCAGAATATTTAAGATTTTTGCACCGGCCTGTTTACTATAATGTTCGGCCAGTGTTACAACGTTGCTATCAGTAATAGTAACGCTTTGGGCTGCATGAATAGCATTAAACAAAGTACGTTTGTCTTCGGGCTCAAGAATTGTTGATATGTAATAATGGTTTACATTATTCATATTAATCATAGTGTCAGAAGAGTTCACCAGTATCAGAGATAGTGTTTCTAGTAAAGATTCGGCGCGCACCATTTGGGCAAATTGTTCTGGATTTATATCGGTCATAACCGATTGGTCGACTATGACAGAGTTATAGTGATTTCCTTCTTCAGCAGCCTGTATTAAAAGCGAGAATGCTCGAGCGGAAGACCTCACCCAGTCAAAGTCGATTTCCCAGCCTTTTAGCGAAGGTCGAACATGGTCGGCGGTCTGCTCGGATGCAAGCAACAAAATATGATTCGACGAAATACTATCTTCCTGGTGAGGGGCTAAAGGCAGGTTCAATTCAAACCAGAATCGAGAGCCTTTAAATTCTTCGCTCTCAACACCAATTTCTCCACCCATCAGATCTACCAGTTCTTTGGAAATTGTCGTCCCCAAACCGGTGCCACCATAATTACGACTGGAGTTGATTTCCGCCTGAGTGAAGTCGTCAAATATCCTGGAAAGTGATTGAGCCGGTATGCCAACCCCTGTATCAATAACTTCAAAGCAAATAGTCGGTTTTAAACCGCTACCGCCTTTCGTGTAAACATGGAGATTTACTGAACCCTCGTCGGTGAATTTTATAGCGTTGTTTACCAGGTTAATAAGCACTTGCCTGATGTGCTGTTGATCGCCATTTAAAGAGAACGGCGTATCTGGGTCTATGGTGCAAAACACTACCAAACCCTTTGCATTGCCGAGTGGAGAAAGCATATAAATAACAGAGTTTACTAATGCGTATAGATCGAATTGTTTTACATCAATGGTTATCTTGCCAGCTTCAATTTTAGCGATATCGAGTACGTTTTCGATCAGTTCTAGTAAGGTATTTGCTGAGCTATGCAAGGTATTAACGAGTTCATTTTGTTCTGTGGTTAATCGTGTTTCTCTGAGCAAATCCCCCATGCCTATAACACCATTTAGAGGGGTTCTTAGTTCGTGTGACATATTGGCAAGAAACCGACTTTTTGCATCATTTGCCTGTTTCGCAGCATTGATTGCCGCATGTAATTTTTTTAACAGAACTGCGGCATATAAGGGGAGGGCAATGAGAACTATTAATAAGCTTACGGCAAAAGACTGCTGTTGCTGCCAATATTCACTCCATAAAACGACAGAAGTAAAACCGATTATTGCTACGCCGTAAGAAATATATAAATAAGGCAGGCCATATCTAAACCCGTTACCCAGAATTACCCAGAGATAAAAGACGAATAACGGAATATGGTCACCACCAGTCCAGTACAAGACGGTCGATAAAGACACCATGTCCATGGTGATGCCTACTACACGCCTAATTGGTGATGGAGATGGATTTTTGACGATAGCAGCAAATATAAGAAAGGCTATGCTACTGGCCGCAATAATAATTATGTTCGACGTGGAGCTTATAATGTCGGCAAAGGTTTCTTCGCCTTTCGGGATACAAAAATACGCGAGGATGAGACTAGCGATGGCCAGTCTTAGTAAGGCCTGTTCGGGTTCTGAATCTCCGGTTCTTTTCAAGCGCCGACGAAACCGTGTAAGCCACCATCCTTTGTGTTGATATTGGATTTCCATAAAAGGGATTAACCTTCGCTAAACGTTGTCGCTAAACTTTTCCTGGATATCATGAATATTATCCAGGCGTTCGAAAAAAGCATCGATGCAAGTTGCGTCGAATTGTGTACCCGCGTGTTTTCTAAGATAATCCAGTGCATCCTGTTCCCCCCATGGTTCCTTGTAAGGACGCCTGGAAACCAGCGCGTCATATACGTCTGCAACCGTTACAATGCGTGCGACCAGAGGAATATCCTTACCCGCCAGACCCGAAGGGTATCCGGTGCCATCGAATCTTTCGTGATGGTTCAGGGCAATTATTGCACCCATTTGCATATATCTCGACTGACTATCGGCTAATATTGCGTGCCCAATTTGAGCGTGACCTTGCATAACCTGCCATTCCTCAGCATCAAATTTTCCAGGTTTTAATAGAATTTTATCGGGAACACCTATTTTGCCGATGTCGTGCATTGGCGCAGAGTATTCTATTTCATCGCATTCTTTCGCGCTGAGTCCTAATGCTTCGGCTATTTGTCGAGAATATTTCGCCATTCTGACTACGTGGAAACCGGTATCTTCATCGCGATACTCACCTGCCTTTGCTAAGCGTAATAATGTTTCCTGTTCGCGAGAGACTATTTGTTGTGTAGCAACATCGACTTGTCTGGCTAGCCAGTCGGCTCGATCCTGGATTATCGACTGTTGTTCGTGGAGTTTGAGCAGGTTGCGGCAACTGGTACGACATTCGATTTGATCGATAGGTCGAGTCAGAAATGCTGTTGCGCCAGCTTCAAGAGCATCGTAACGCACCGATTTTTCACTCACCACGGTTATCATCATAATAGGGATGTCATGACAGGAAGGCTTTTTACGAATTTTTTTAATGAGTTCGACACCGTTGATATCAGGCATACGGTAATCGGTGATAATTAAATCTGGATGATTGTTATCTAGCCAGTCGAGTGCTTTAACCGGATTATCGAAAGATTCGACTATTACATCGTCCTCAGCCTGTTGTATAATCTTGGCCAGAATAGTCCGACCGGTTGATTCGTCGTCTACGATCAAAACTTTTCGTTGACGCCGTAAAACACTTAGGCGACGAGCATTCTCGTATGGCTCGACATTCGAACTTTCCATGATGCTATTTGTATTATCTCGACTTAAAATCAACTTCTACTCCAATATTTTAATAGCCGGACTCACCAGTCTAAACCTAATTTCTAGTTTTGTGAGGAAAATTCAGCCAATTATATGAACTAAATCACAAAAAAATATACTGTGATATTAAAAAGTATAATAAAAACAAACAATTAAATAAAGTATTTAAAATTTAAATTAGATATATTCCCTAAGCTTATGTAAAAAATGAATATTTAAATAGAATCTATACCCATAGGGTGATTTATTAATTCTCGGATAATAGTTCAGTTCTTTCAGGCTTGCTTGTTACAGGTTGTCGGTTTACTCATGACGAGCAGTTTGGCGGTCGATAAAAATGAGTTTAAAATCACTCATATTCAAATTAATGAGCAAAGCTATACGCTTGAACTCGCTCGAACTCGTAGCCAGCGCCAGCAAGGATTAATGTTTCGTACCTCCTTGTCAGATTATTCCGGAATGTTGTTTTCCTATCCAAATCCTGGATACCATCGAATCTGGATGAAAAATACCCTTATTCCATTGACAGTAATATGGCTCGACGTTAATGAAGTCGTGATCGGAATTAAAAAACTTCAACCCTGCGTTGCCGACCCGTGCCCAAGCTACGGGGTTAACAAATTTTCGAGTTACGTGATTGAGTTAAATTTCAATAATAACGAATTCAGTATTGGTGACTCGATGCCAGGGCTTAAAAACCTTCGATAGTTTGGATACATGGTTTATAAAATAAACCAGAGTGTTAAGGGCAGGGTAATCAATGCACCCAAATTACCAATTAAAACAATTGATGCTACCAGGTGAGGGTCCTGATCGTACTGTTCAGCGACCAGGAAATTTAATACCGCAGGGGGCAATACGCTAAATAATAAGAGTATAGGAATTTGTCCCTCGGGCAAGTTCAGCCAGGGCGTGATAGATAAAGCGATGATAAGACCGCTCAAAGGACAGACGATAGCCCCGACGAGACCTATACGCCAGTCACGAAGATCGAGAGCGGTTAGCCGTACGCCAAGAGAAAATAGCATGAGTGGGATCGATACCTGGCCCAGCATGTGAATGGGCAATTGAATAGTCTCTGGTATTACCATATCGAGTTCAGACACGCCGATTCCCGCCAGCGTCGCTAATACCATCGGATTTTTAGCTAAAAACAATAGTGACCAGCGTTGTTTTATCATTTGCTGACCAAACGTAAAATGCAGGAAATTTTCCAGCACAAACAATACCACTGCAGCGGGCAACGCCTGTTTGCCAAAAGCTAGCAATATAATGGGTAAGCCCATATTGCCAGAGTTATTGAACATCATTGGTGGCAGGAAGGTTTTCCAACGATAATGAAATACCCGTGCTACAGGCCAGGCTAGCAGACCAGATCCAAGTACCACCAGTAATCCTGCGAGAGCCAGATCCGAATAATCGCCTAGAGCAAAGCTTCCAGTCGACATGATGTCGAATATCAACATGGGTACAAACACATCAATATTGATGCGATTGCTCGTAGTCATATCAATTTTATATTGGCGACAATATACATAGCCAATTAGGACTATGCTAAAAACCGGCAAAATGACCGACAGAATTCGGTAGATTGTATCTACATGCGGCATAGATGATCGTCGTTACTAGCTAAAAATATAACGACAAATCTTTATGGACTGACAGGCAGCTGGCGACGCTCTCAGCCTGGTCAACCGATAAGCGCTCCTGCATACGCATGCCGATAGTTTTGGCGATCGCGTTGTCGAAGGCTTCGAACTCATCAGATAACTCCTTCGCTGCCCGGTTATGCCAGTCAACTTCGGTTTGCATCAGGCTAGCTGCCTGAGTAATTAGATCGATTGATTTTTCCTGGTCAGGATTATTGCCACGCAGCGCACGTCTGGCCTTCGAGAGCTTGGATTTAACTCGGTGCATTTCAGTCATCGAGTCCAGTTCAGCGGCTAAAGCTTTAATGGTTTCCATCGCCTCTTTGGGGTCTAGCTCGCGAACTGTATCAATCAAAGGCAATATTCTGCCCATCTTTTCCTCGAGCTGTTCACTTTCGGATAGCATTCGCCGCATGGTAATAATCGTTTCGTAGGTTTCATCAACGCTTTGTCGGTAGGTACGTCTCGCTTTGGTTGCTGCCTTGGCAAGCTGGTCAAATATTTCGTGTGCGGATTGCCAGTTGTCGGGCAATTTCGAGGCCAGTACTCCGTGCTCAGATTCCAGCGTAACAATTTTTGCGTCGAACAGGCTAGTATCTATATTGGATGCGTCTTCATCAAATCTTAATCGCTGCTTCTGTTCCTTCAGGTCTTTAATGCGGTTCTCTATGCGACGCATATTTTTCTGTATACCTCTAACCAGAGTATGCAAAGGGCGATGCTCAACCGAATATTCTTCCAGCTTTCCGGCGCTAACGCTGATTTCATTAATCATGGCAAATGTCTTGCCTGCATTTGCATAACTTTGATTGAGACGGTCCTGGTATTCGTCAGGTAAATACGAGATATTTGCTGTTTTTACTATTTCAATGCTGGCTATAATCGATTTTTTCTGACGCTCATAGTCAGCAAAAACATAGTCTTCCAGGCATTCCTGTAATTTCGGGTTACTCGGTGGTGGGGCTGTCTCTGACGTGAGGTGTGTTTTATTGGGTAAATAATTAACCAGGCCCGGGAAAGCGCCCGCGATAACCAGACCGAGTAGCTGAAGTCCGATAAAGGCTGAGGCACCCTTGTAAATCTGCATTGTACTGACAGTAGGTGGCGCAACACCACGTAAATAAAACAATGCAAAACCAAAGGGCGGGGTCAGAAACGAGGTCTGAATATTGAGACCGACCATGACTCCAAACCAGACTGCGGTAATATTCGCACCGGGGTCGGCGAGTAGTATGGGTGCAACGATTGGCACGACAACGACAGCGATTTCGAGAAAATCTAAAAAGAAGCCTAAAAAGAAAATGACTGCCATGACGACTATAAACTGAGTCCAGAATCCCCCCGGCAAACTGGTCAAATATTCTTTCACCAGTTCTTCACCTCCGAACCCGCGAAATGCCGAGGTAAGCATCGCTGCACCCAGTAAAATAATAAATACCATGGAAGTGGTTTTCGCCGTCTCCATCATGACGCCATTTAAAGTATCGTCGATTCGATACGAGCGTATGGCGGCCCAGGCAACAGAAAATAATAATGATGCAGCTGCGATACAAGCGAGGGCAATGCCTAACGCATCATAGCTATTGGTAATATTTTTAATATTCAGGTCAAAAAAGTTTAACAGAATAATAATCGCGACAATCGAGATGATGGCGATGGCTGCCGGGTAATAAGCTTTCGGTTTACCTTCCATCAAACGGTAACTACCCATGATCATTGCACCAATAGCACCGATAGCACCTGCCTGATTTACAGTAGCAACACCCAGAATTATTGATCCAAGTACGATGAAAATAAGTGCTAATGGCGGGATCAATGCTAATAGAACCCGTGCTACAAATTTACGGTCGTATTCACCTTCAAACGGTACCGGAGGCGCTTTCTTCGGGTTGATTAGCGCGGATATCAGGATATATCCCATGTAGAGTCCGACCAGAATCATGCCAGGAATGAAGGCCCCCATGAACATATCACCTGCGCTCGCTGTAACGACATCGAAATCACTGGGCATTGAAAATTGCCCCGTAGCATCCTTATATTCGGCTTTCCGTACGGTTGCTGCCTGGTCTGCTGCACTTGAAAGCTGATCGGCTAAGATGATCAGGACTATCGATGGCGGTATAATTTGGCCGAGAGTACCCGAGGCGCAAATTGTGCCACAGGCGAGGGACTTCGAATAATTGTTGCGTAGCATTGCGGGCAGGGATATGAGTCCCATAGCGATCACAGTCGCGCCAACAATACCGGTAGTCGCCGCCAGTAAAGCTCCGACGAACACGACCGATATTCCGAGCCCGCCGGGAATCGGTCCAAATAATTGTGCCATAGCAACGAGTAAATCTTCGGCGATCTTCGAGCGTTGCAGCATGATGCCCATGAAAATAAACAGCGGGATTGCGATTAACGTATCGCGTTCGACAACCCAGTAAAGACTTCTAAAGTTTGTTACACCCGCACTTAGCCATTGATTCGGCCCACCGAGTACGAAATAAGCATCGGTATTGCCTTCGAATAAATAGCCGGCTAGCGCAGCGAGTGCGACGCTAATAATGGCAGCGCCAGGTAAGGAAAATGCGACTGGAAACCCCGATGTTAGGGCAAATACCATGATCAGGATAAGTAGGATAAGAAAATACAATTCCACGGTTAGCTGGCCTTTTCTGCGTTAACTAGTTCTTTGTAACTGGGTTGATCTTCGAGGGTTTTCGTGCTGGATAACTGGGCGATGTTAAATAACAAAAAACTAACAAACTGAATCAACATCGAAACGGAGTAGACAATCAAAAATGCAGCCATCAGGTATTTTACGTACATACCATAGCCGCTCTGCGAGACTTCGAAGCTGAGAATAGGGCTATTAATACTATTTCCGCGTCCGCCCATGCCCTGCATTAGTATTACCCAGAAAATAGGGATACCAAGAAACGCGCAGCCTACCGAATCGAACCAGGCTCTTTTTCTGCGGCTGAAGCTCGCGTATAGCACATCGACCCGTACGTGGCCCTCTTCGACTAGAGTATGGGCACTGGCGAACAGGAACAATGCCGCATACCAGAAGCGAACCAGGTCGCCCATATAAGCCTGTTCATAGGAAAAAACGAAGCGTGTGACGACGATGAGAAATTCTGACAGAACTACCATTAACGCCAACCAGGCAAAACTGACATTTTTCAAGCGGTAGGCGACTACGAGCGACAGTACAATAAGAGGATAATGAACATAGGTGCCGCGGAAAATAGGGCGACCGAGTTGGCTGGTCAGCCAGTCGCCAACCCAAAATTCAAGAAAGTCTTCAACTCGTAAAAAAGATATCACCATGTCAACGAAACCGACCAGGCAAACCCACCAAAACGAAAAGCGTATTATATAGGCGGCTAATTGAGCAAAGCGCACCGAGTCGTCTTCCATGCTCCGATTAGGAGTCAGGGCGCTGTATGTCACGCCCAGTAATAACACCAGCAGATAAACGATAAGCTGCATCCAGGCCTGAAAGATCTGATTTTCTTCCAGTTGGTTACTCAATGGCTCTAGTCCAAAATAACCATAGTGCGAAAACAGGTCGAAGGTTCCGGGTAGTCCCTGCCAGTACACCAGGTAATTATTGAACAGGTACAGGAAAACGCCGCTTACCATCATGTAGGCAAGAGAGCGCGTGACTATAGAAATATTAATTCGATGCATAGGCCTGAAAAAATTTCCGGATGCGAAAGAAAACGGAGTCCGTAGACTCCGTTTTTATCTAGCTTAAAAGACTCTTCTAAAGTCCGAGTACGCGATTGCGTTGCTGGACGTATGCCTGATCCGAAATTTTAGCCCAGGCACCAACTTCGTCGCGTGATGCAACGAAACTCTGGTGGATTTTCTTAGCCAGAGGACTGTGCTGCTGGACTTCCTCAAAAACTTCTTCTGCGGCTTCACCGAAACTATCGTAAATGTCATCGTTGAAACTACGCAATTTTACACCCTGATCAGAAATTAAACTCGCCAGAGAAGCACCATTTTTAGCGTTATACTCTGACATCATGATTGAGTTTTCAGTTTCAGCTGCGGCTTTGATAATCGTCTGATCAGCTTTTGACAGGCCATCCCAGAACTTCTTGTTCATACCCAAAGACAACTGAGCTGCTGGCTCGTGCATACCAGGATAGTAGTAATATTTAGCCGCTTCGTAGAACTTCATGAAGCTGTCATTCCAGGGACCTACCCATTCCGTAGCATCGATAGCGCCCGACATCAGGTTTTCATAGATTTGACCACCCGGTAGAGAAACCGGCGAGGCACCTAACTTGGCGATAACGTCACCACCGAGACCCGGCATATGCATTTTCAGGCCTTTGAAATCAGAGGCTGAATTCATTTCTTTGCGGAACCAGCCACCCATTTGTACGCCAGTGTTACCACATGGCAGGCATTTTAGGCCATAGCCAGCGGCAAGCTCATCCCACAATTCCTGACCGCCGCCAAAATTCATCCAGGCACCGATTTCTGTGTAAGACATGCCAAATGGTACAGCGGTGAAATAAGCCCAGCCTGGGTGCTTGCCTTTCCAGTAATAATCGGCGGCATGATACATCTGGGCATTACCCGAAGCGACTTCATCGAATGAGTCGAAGGCTTTAACCCGCTCGCCGGCGGCGAAATAATTGACCTTAATACGGCCATCAGTCATGGCAGTTAATCTTTCTCCGAATCGCTGGGCACCAGTACCGAGACCAGGAAAATCACGCGGCCAGGTCGAAACCATGGTTATTTCTATTTTTTTGGCAGCAATCGCAGGTGCGGATACGGCAGCAGCACCGGTTGCGAGAGCAGCGGCTACGCTACCTTTTAAAATATCACGACGTTTCATTATTAACTATCTCCGAAGGTTTATTTATTTATGATTAGAATATTATTATAAATCTGTATGCTTTTTCATTGATACACAGACCAGAGGCTTTACCACTAGGCGGTCATTCTGTCCTTTCTGGGAAAACATTTCAAGTTTTTAGGCTAGCCGAGCGACTTCCTCCGTTGTTAACGGGTAGTTCTGACAATATCTCCCAGCCCTTCAATACAGCAGGCTCAGGCTCGGCGCAATTATCGCGCAAAAACTCTTCGGGGATGTTGTGGGGATGTAGCACCGAATCCGGATGACCTTTGGGGAAATCTGCACTATGGTCAAAAAACAGATAGCCTTTGATAGTGACATCCGGGGCCAGTTGCCTGAGAGTCGTTAACTGATGATCAAGATCGAACAATGGATTCTGGAATTTATAGCTTTTTTGCTCAACAACTTGCGTCCATTCCGATATACGCTCGGCACAGTATATGTTGCCGGGATAGCGTTTAAAGCTGATTAACAATAGTGCATTGGGCAGCATAACCAGGCGATCGAGAATAAATTCACCATCGAGTTCGTCCGGGCAAACAATATTATTGCGCTGCTTTATGCCGATTCTATTCAGGCAGCGCTGAGTTGCCCACTCCATCCAGGCTCTGCGTAAGCTTTTCCAATTTAGTAATAATAGTAATGCGACGAGAAATAACACCGAAAACATGACAAGTTGCTGGTTTTGTATCCATTCCTGGAAGGGGATCTTTTCAATATTCATATAAACGAATAATATCGGAACTCTACAAAAAATCTATGGTCGATTGCATTGTTTTGGAAACTAAAAACTCTATACTAGATTAGTTCGCCAGCACTATAATTTTCGCTTGATTTTATCGAGGACACCATGAGCATTTCTGGTACTCAACCATCACTAATGGTTAAACAGCTTTATGATCGGGAGAGCTGCACCTATAGTTACCTGTTGATCGACCCTTCGACAGGTGAAGCCGCTATTATTGATCCAGTGAGAGAGTTATTCGAACGCGATATGCGGTTGATCAACGAGTTAGGCCTGGAGTTACTCTATACCATCGAAACCCACGCCCACGCCGATCATGTAACTTCATCGGGTAAAATTCGCCAAAACACGGGTGCCAGGATAGTCTTCGGCGAAGCTTCGGGTATTCATGCGATTGACGTAGCGATTAAAGATGGTGAATCTTTGCCACTCGGACATTTTAGTATCCGAGCCATTGCGACACCCGGGCATACGTCGGCCTGCACCAGCTTTTTTGCTGATGGCAGATTATTCACCGGCGATACCTTACTCATCCGTGGCTGTGGCCGAACCGATTTTCAGGAGGGTGATCCTGAGACATTATTCGACAGCATCACGCAAAAACTGTTTACCCTGGCCGATGAGACAATTATTTATCCAGCCCACGATTACAATGGTCAAACGTCTTCGAGTATTGGCGAAGAAAAAAGGTGGAACCCGCGGTTGGGCAATAGTCGCAGTAAACAGTCTTTTGTTGATTTGATGAATAATCTCGTTCTGGACATGCCAAAGAAGATAAACGAGGCGGTGCCAGCCAATACCAGTGTTGGGGTCAACTTCGATCCAAAGCGATATTTATGGCACGATTTCACCATGGATAATTTGCACCAGGTCTGGCAAGAATTGCCTGATAAAAGCTTGATTATGGATAACCGAACACCCGAAGAATTTACCAAAGGTCACGTACCGGGTAGCTTGAACATTCCCCTGGGTACCGAGAACGACAATATCGACAGAATCAACGGCTACGATACGGTTTACATTTACTGTCGGTCAGGTCGTCGGGCGCAGACAACTTTTACCAATCTCAGTTTCCAGGGCATGGAGCATTTGCATTGCGTAAGCCATACCGGGATGCCTGACTGGATAAAAGCAGGCTACGAGGTAGAGACTTAATTTATTCGACCTTGGAAATCACCGTATAGGCATGCACATAATCCATGCCATGACCTTCAGGATTGTTTTCCACCATCGACCGATAAGTACCATAATAGTCTTCGATTAATTCTCGTCGTTCAGCTAGCGGTCGATCACTGCATAATCCATTAAGAAATATACTCTCATTCCAGCTACGAATGGTTGGAATGTACTTTTTAGCAAATTGAATTGAATCACCATGCGACTCGAAGTCTTTAGCGAAGGGGCATTTGACGACGCGTGTATCGATATGATCGAGGCGCAGCCCGGCCTGATAAACAGGCTCGTCCGGGTTGGTCAATGGTGCTGAAAACTCCTCCACCGAATTATAGTATTGCGGTAGCGTCATGTTTTCGTATTCTTTTTGGCTAACCCGTTTTTCATCGACAAAGGATTGCCAAATCTCGTTGAAGGTGTCGAACATATTTATGCCGCCGGTATTCCCCAGATATTGGCCCTTTTCGTCGGTCCCAAAGTTAATCAACACCAGCTTACCGCCGGGTTTTAACTCATGGGCACGATGCATTAATATTTGTCGCCAGTCTTTATGTGCCTGTTGGCGAAAAGCCTGAAGTTCATCGCCTTTGGCACCGACCGCCTGCACATGGTTTGAAATATTGCAAACCTTCTGACTAAGCCAGTGCATAGCGGTTGCCGAGAAGCCGATATTCAGTGATTCGGCAGGCATAATCTGTCGATAAAAAGAAGTGCCCGATACCAGTGGGAAAATATTCGCACGATCATCCAGGTAGGTTTCAAATGGGCCTAGTCCATACACATTAGTAATCAGCGCATTGAAATCGTTACGTGGCTGGTCGGTATAAACAATCGAAACAGGTGATTCTGGAACGCGTTGATTAACCGCCTCGATGGCAGACGCGATCATACTGAGTGAAGTACCTGCATCGGCACAACCCATATCGGACAGGGTGAAACCGTTGTTAAAACTGGATTCTGGCAGTGCATTTATCGCTTCAACTACTAAAGGGGTAGCTGCATCGATAACATGTTTGGCACCAACGGTTGCCAGTGAATACAGGCCACCACCGCTCATGGTAATGCCTTCTGATTGTGCGGTGCTGACACCCATTAGTTTTTACTCCTGAGTAATGTTCAATTACTTATTATTGTCGACAAACGATAACACAAGCCTGGCCATATTTCCGGCACCATCGCCTTCGCCCAGGTTGGCTTTTACTTCGGATAAGTCCTGTATTACCTGACTTCGATATTTGTCATCATCGAGAATTTTAAATATCTCTGTACTAATTTTTTTGGCCGTAGCCTCGTTTTGTAGAAATTCGCGAACCACTCTTCGGTTGGCAACAATATTAGCCAGACCGATATTCGGTATGTTAATGAGACGGCTCATAATCTGATACGACAACCAGGACATTTTATAAACAATACACATTGGTATTTCCAATAGCGCGATTTCCAGTGTTACCGTACCGGAGCAGGAAACAATCGCGTCACAGCAGGGGATAACGTCGTATATATCCTCACGGGTTAGCATGATATCCAGGCCAGACTGGTTGCTTTGCTCTGCTATAGCATTGTAATCGAGCGTATTGGCTATCGGCATGATGAATTGTAATGCTGGGTTACGTTGGCGCATGAACTGCGCGGTTTCAAACATGAGCGGTAACAACCGAGTGATTTCACTGTTGCGGCTACCGGGGAATAGTCCGACAACCTGTGTGTCTGATTTGATATCGAGTAGCTGGCGTAACTCGCCGACAGGCCTGGAGCTTTTAACTTTGTCGACCAGTGGGTTGCCGACAAAGCTAACCGGGATACCGGCACGCTCATAATATTTGGTTTCGAACTTGAAGATAACGGCCATATGGTCGATTAAGCGTCCAATTTTATGAATGCGCTTCGGACGCCAGGCCCAAACCTGAGGGCTGATATAAAACAACACTTTGATACCCAGGCTACGAGCGTGCCGAGCCATTTTTAAGTTGAATTCCGGGTAATCGACGAGTACCAGTAAATCGGGTTTATCATCCTCTAACGCAGCTTTTACCAGATTCATCGCGTACTTAATATCGCTCCAGTGTTTGATTACTTCGACCAGGCCTACGACGGCAATTTTGGCTGAATCGTATATTAATTCCACGCCGACTTTACGCATGCTATGACTACCCATACCAGTCAGTCGAATATCTGGATGTAGCTGGTATAGCTGCTCGACGAATTCGGCTGCGTGGGCATCTCCGGAGGCTTCACCCGCGAGAATCATGACATGCGGTTCTGCCATCAGGTGTTCAGAATTGCCTCGCAAACAGTTTCTACCTGTTGCTCGGTCATTTCAGGAAAGACAGGAAACGATAGACAGCGACGGGCTGTTTCATCAGTCACTGGCAAAGTCGGCTGCCTGGTATCTGCGAAGGCTTTTTGCCGATGCAGTGGCACCGGGTAATAAACCGCGCAGGAAACATCTTTTGATAATACCTGTTCGCGAACTGAGTCTCGACTATCGCATAAAATAGTATATTGATGAAAAATATGGTCGCGATCATCGGCAATCGACGGCGTGTTAAATTGGCTGTTTTCGAGCAGGCGGTTATAGGTTTTTGCCACTCGCAGGCGATTACTGTTGTAATCATCAATATGCTTGAGCTTGATTCGTAGGATAACAGCCTGTAGTTCGTCGAGGCGACTGTTAAAGCCGATCACGTCGTGATAATACTGCTTGCTACTGCCATGGTTACGATACATACGAATAGTGTCAGCCACCGCATCATCATTCGTCGTGACCAGTCCGCCATCGCCGTAACAGCCCAGATTCTTGCTAGGGAAAAAACTGAAAGTACCCGCAGTGCCAAAACTACCCGTCATTTGGCCACGATAACGGCTACCAAAAGACTGTGCGCAATCTTCGATGATTTTCAGGTCATGGTCTTTGGCGATGGCCATAATTTCATCCATGTCGGCGGGCTGACCAAACAGGTGCACCGGGATAATAGCGCGTGTTTTATCGGTAATAGCCGCCTTGATCGCGTCCGGGTCTATATTCAGGCTATCGGGTAATATATCCACAAAGATCGGTGTCGCCCCAACATAACGAATCGCTTCGGCTGTGGCGATAAAAGTAAACGCTGTGGTAATAACTTCATCACCTGCTTTAATACCAGCAGCCAGCAGCCCGAGATGCAAGGCATCCGTACCGTTGGCGCAGCCCAGGGCATGTTTTACGCCGAGATAATCAGCGGTTTCTTTTTCGAAGGCCTGAACATTCGGGCCGAGAATATATCGGGTTTCGCCCAACGCCTGTATGACAGCTGCGTCAATTTCAGATTTAAGTGCTTCGTATTGACCCTTCAGGTCAACCATGGGGATGCTCATAGGTTTCTCGTAATTAAAGACGTGATTTTGAATGCGGTTTCCAGTGCGCGTTTGCCTGCAGCACCATCGACTCGTGGCTGGCCGCCGGTCTTAATCGCGTTAACGAAGTCGAGCACTTCCAGATTTAGTGCATCGTTATTCTCGAATTGCCGTTCGTAATGATCGACATTCTTGAAACCTGCCTCATTATTGGTTTCGCCCTTACGGTTGATGGCGACGATTTTATTCTGAAAATCAGCCGATAAATAAGCGTTCTTATGAAAAATTCGCAGTTTTCGTTCGCTTTTCTGACTGATGCGGTTTGCGGTGACATTGGCGACACAGCCGTTTTCGAATTCGATGCGAGCGTTAGCAATATCAATCGTATCTGATATTACCGACAGGCCGCTGGCTGATATATGATTTATCGGGCTATTCACCAGTTCGAGAATGATATCAATATCGTGGATCATTAAATCGAGGATAACACTGACATCGGTGGCCCGTAGGTTGAACGGTGCCAGCCGGGTCGATTCGATAAACTGAGGTTCTGCTAATTCTTCTTCGACGCCAATCATCACACTATTGAAGCGTTCGATATGCCCAACCTGTAGAATGACCTGCTGACGTTTAGCTATTTCGATGAGATTTTCGGCTTCTTCGACGGTTTCGGTAATGGGTTTTTCGATTAAACAGTGAATTCCCGCTTCCAGTATCTCGCCTGCGATTTTATAATGTAGACTGGTCGGCACGACAAGACTGACAGCATCGACAAATGGCAGAATTTCATGGAAATCGGTAAAGGCCTGCGCACTATGTTTATCTGCAATTTCCTTCGCGACTTCGATATCGCTGTCGACCACAGCAACGAGTTCACAATCGGCGCAGGCAGCGTATTTATCCGCGTGCCATTTGCCGAGATGACCGACACCGACAACAGCGACTTTGAGTAAATTAGACATAGTGGAAGCAGTGAAAAAGAAACGGCGCATTATATATGCATGAATCACCAATTGCTAAGCTTATAGCCGGTGTAGACGAAGCGGGAAGAGGGCCTTTGGCCGGTTCTGTGGTCGCTGCTGCGGTTATCTTAAAGGATGACCTTTGTATACCGGGATTAACCGATTCAAAACGGTTATCACCAGGTCAACGGCAGGATCTCGAAATCATAATCAGGGAAAAGGCACTCGCGTGGTCTATCGCAGAAGCCAGTCACCAGGAGATCGACGAAATCAATATACTGCAGGCTAGTCTACTGGCGATGAAACGGGCTGTGCTGAAACTGAATCATCAACCTCAGCTCGTCCTGGTGGACGGTAATCGGTTACCCGATTTGGAGGGATTCGAAATGCAGGCCATCATTAAAGGTGACCTCACCGAGCCATGTATATCGGCAGCATCGATTTTGGCCAAAGAGTATCGTGACCGACAAATGTTAGAATTAGATTCTGTTTATCCTCAATACGAATTTGCCCGCCACAAGGGTTATCCCACTGCCTTGCATCGGGAATTATTGAAACGACACGGTGCCTGTCCAGTACACCGTATGAGTTTCAGGCCGGTCAGGGAAGTCTGCTAAATGAGTAATCGATTCGTTCATCTGCATTTGCATTCTGAGTTTTCCTTACAGGACAGCACGATAAGGTTGAAACCGTTAATCGCCGAGACCCGAAAGCGCGGCATGGCTGCGGTAGCTCTCACCGATTTATCCAACCTGTTTGCCCTGGTGAAGTTTTACAAGGTTGCCACTGCCAACGGCATCAAACCGATTTTCGGTGCCGATGTCTGGGTTCATCACGGTGATCGTCAGGAGACTTTGAGCCGACTGGTATTACTGTGTATGGACGACAGTGGTTATCTGAACTTGAAGCAATTAATATCGCGGTCATTCCAGGACGGCCAACTCGCCGACCGCCCGACGATAGATGTCGATTGGTTGGCTGACTCAAGTACGGGTCTTATTGCTTTATCGGCCGGTCTCGAAGGCGATATCGGAATGGCGATTAAGTCGCACAAACCAGCTCTTGCCGAGGAATATCTGTCAGAATGGCAGCGAATTTTTGACAATCGCTTTTTCCTCGAACTACAGCGCACCGGGCGTCCACAGGAAGAATCCTATATCGCCCAGGCAATTGATTTTTCTCGACGTTTTCAGGTGCCGGTCGTCGCAACCAACGATGTTCGTTTCATGGATGCGGATAACTTCGATGCCCACGAAGTGCGGGTCTGCGTTTGTAGCGGCTTCACGCTGGATGATCAACGCCGTCCCAAGACCTATTCGGATCAACAGTATTTGCGTAGTGCGGACGAAATGGTGGCGTTGTTTGCCGATATTCCAGAAGCGGTAGAAAACACCGTCAATATTGCCAAAGCCTGTAACGTACGATTAAACCTGGGTGAAAACTTTTTGCCTGACTACCCGGTGCCGGACGGCTATGACGTTAATAGCTTCTTTCGCCATGTTTCTGAGCAGGGCCTGGAAAAACGACTCGAATTTTTACAGGAGCAATGCCCTGAAGGCGAAGTCATCGACCATCAGCCGTACATCGAAAGGCTCAATCTGGAACTCGATGTCATCATCCAGATGGGCTTCCCCGGCTACTTCCTCATCGTCATGGACTTTATCGAATGGGCTAAACAACACGATATACCGGTAGGGCCAGGACGTGGTTCGGGTGCCGGATCGCTGGTTGCCTACGCACTGAAGATCACCGATCTCGATCCACTCGAATACGAATTACTGTTCGAGCGATTTCTCAATCCCGAGCGAGTATCGATGCCGGATTTCGATGTCGACTTCTGCATGGATCGCCGCGATGAAGTGATCGAATACGTCGCCGAGCATTACGGGCGCAATCAGGTATCGCAGATTATTACCTACGGCACCATGGCGGCAAAGGCGGTTATCCGCGATGTCGGGCGCGTCATGGCACATCCCTATGGTTTCGTCGATCGAATCGCCAAACTGGTGCCATTCGAAATAGGCATGACGCTGAATAAGGCGCTCGACCAGGAAGACGCCCTGCTGGAGTTATACCAGCAGGAAGAAGAAGTCACCATGCTCATCGACATGGCGTTATCGCTTGAAGGCTTAACCCGTAACGTCGGCAAACACGCCGGCGGCGTGGTGATATCACCGAGTGACTTAACCGATTTCACGCCGACCTATTGCGAACCCGGTGGCGGCGGTCTGGTTTCCCAGTTCGATAAGGATGATGTCGAAGCCGTGGGCCTGGTGAAGTTCGACTTTCTCGGTTTAAGAACGCTGACGATTATCGACTGGGCGGTGAAATCGATTAACCGGAATCGCGGTGACGACAAGCTCGAAATCGAGCGTATCCCATTGGACGACCCTGATACCTTTAGTCTATTAAAGAAATATCAAACAACAGCGGTATTTCAGCTCGAATCACGCGGTATGAAAGACCTGATTCGACGCCTGCAACCCGACAGCTTTGAGGAAATTATTGCCCTGGTGGCACTGTTTCGTCCTGGCCCATTGCAATCGGGCATGGTCGATGACTTTATCAGTCGTAAACACGGTGCAAAAGTGGAATATCCACACCCGGCGTTGATACCGATACTGCAACCAACGTATGGCGTTATTCTCTATCAGGAACAGGTCATGCAGATTGCCCAGGTACTGGCAGGTTATACGCTAGGTGGTGCCGACATGCTACGCCGTGCGATGGGTAAGAAAAAACCCGAAGAAATGGAAAAGCAGCGCACCATTTTTACCGAAGGCGCGGTAGCGAACCAGGTCGAAGCTGATAATGCGACTTATATCTTCGACCTCATGGAAAAGTTTGCTGGCTATGGTTTCAACAAATCGCACTCGGCCGCCTATGCGTTAGTTTCCTATCAGACTGCCTGGCTGAAAACACATTATCCAGCCGAATTTATGGCCGCCGTGCTTTCTGCGGACATGGATAACACCGATAAAATAGTCACCCTGATCGACGAATGTCGGGAAATGAAGCTCGAAGTGTTACCACCCGATGTGAATCGTTCCAGTTACCTGTTTACGCCAACGGGCGAGGGCGTGGTGTTTTACGGGCTTGGTGCGATAAAAGGGGTTGGTCAGGGGGTGATCGAATCGATTATCGATAAACGTAATGACGATGAGTATCTTTCGCTCGACGATTTTTGTGAGCGGGCTGACTCATCTCGCTCCAACCGCAAGGTCGTGGAATCCCTGATAAAAGCGGGTGCGATGGATTGCTTCTCTAAAAATCGCGCAGCGCTGCTGGCCCATTTGCCATACGCATTGCAATCCGCCGAGCAAAAACAAAATAATCAAGATGCTGGCATGGTCGATATCTTCGCCGAGATTAGCGAGCCAGAAGCAGTCAAACCCTTGCCTCATTGCGAACCCTGGGACGAAAAGCAACGACTGGTACAGGAGAAAGAAGCACTTGGCCTGTTCTTAACCGGCCACCCCTTATTGTTGGTCGAGCAGGAAGTAAAGCAAATTACCTCGGCCAGTCTTGGCCAATGGCTGGATAAACTCAACACCGGCGAAACTCAGGCAGCAGGGCGCTATCGCCAAAAAGAGCAGCAGACCATTGTTTGTGGACTGGTGGTCGATATTCGCATGAAAAACAACTTCAACGGTCGCGAAGCCTTCGTCACTCTGGACGATCGTAGCGGCCGGGTTGACGTGCGTGTCAGCTCCAGCCTGTTACAGGAAATCGAAACCCTGGTGCAAAAAGACCTGGTCTGGGTAGTGGAGGGCGGTATCGCCTACGATGATTTTAATAATGGTATAAAGCTGAGAGCCTCTAAAGTCTTACTGCTAGACGATTATCGGCAGGATAAAGCCAAAGCTTTGCATATCAATCTAAATGGGGAGAGCGATAAAGAAATCGATGGTTTGATCAGCGGACTTAATTTGTTTAAAGCCAATGCGGCTATGCCGGTTGTTATTCACATGCAAAACGAAGGTTACGAGTACGAACTTCGGACTAATGGGCAATGGTCGGTATCGGCTACTGAGCAGTGTTTGTTGACACTAGGTAAACATTTGGATAATGGTCAGTTTTACATCGAATATTAACACCGGGCAACCAGGAGGGATTGCCCTTACGGGCTAAAACACTCCCCGTTCTCCTTCAGTTCATTACTCATCAAATAAAGAAAAATATCCTCATGCACTTCAGGTCCAGCCAATGTGGCGTTGGCATCCAGTGCCGGATAAGCACGCAAATGCATACCCGTTTTGGTCATGCCTGGATTCACGCTATTGACGTGCAACGCGCTACCTTCGTACTCATTGGCCATTAACGAAACCATGCCATTCAAAGCGGATTTAGTCACCATGTACGCATCCCAGTAAGATCCGGGCTTATCGTCAGTCATAAATACCACAGAACCATGGTCCGACTTTTTCAGTAGTGGAATAACCGAACGCGTCAGTAAATAAGGTGCGTGTAAATTAACTTGATGTAGCTGATACCAGGTCGTCGCATCGCTGTGTTCGAAGGGTGTCGGTGCGCCGAGTAATCCGGCGCAGTGAATCAGGCCATCGAGGTGGCCGAATTCTTTCTGGATGTTTTCGGCTAGCTCTATGTAGTGGTGTTCGGTGGCGCCTTCGAGGTTAATCGGGTAAATCGCTGGTGTCGGATAACCTGCCTTTTCTATCTCATCGTATAATTCTTCCACCAGGCGCAGGTTCTTCGCCAGCAATATGACGGTGGCACCGTGCTTTGCACAGGCTAGCGATACGACCTTACCAAACCCGCCGGTAGCGCCGGTCACCAGGATAATGCGGTCTTTCAGCAAGTTTTCGTCGGCTTTAAAATCGCCGGGAATTTGAGTCATTGGGTTAATCCAGTAACGGGTGGTCTAGTAAATCCAGGGGTTGTTGAATAATACCATCTGCCTGCCAGTCGTCTAGCACGATATCGGCGGATATATAGCCGTAGGCAGCAATCAGAGTTTTCATATTGGCGGCTCTGCCAGCTATTATGTCGCGTTCGTCGTCGCCGACATAAATACATTTTTGACAATCGATACCAAGATTTTTAGCTGCTACCTGCAATGGTAATGGGTGTGGCTTACGGTGTTCTAGCGTGTCGCCGCATATAACAACCGGGCTGGACAGGCCAAGTTGCTCTAGCAAAGGGGTAGTGAGCCACTCTGGTTTATTGGTGACTATGCCCCAGGCAAGCTGATTATCCTTCAGCGTTTGTAGAATTTCTTCAAACCCGGTAAACAATGCAGAGTTGTCGGCGACAATATCGCGATAATGTTGCAGGTATCTTTGTCGTAAGGGTTCGATTTCGCCGTCAGTTACATGCGCCGAAAATCCTAGTTGAGTCAGTACCAGTGCACCTTGAGAAACATAAGGTCGAATAGCTTCCAGGGGCAGAGGAGACAAGCCTTCTTCGATGAGCAGATTGTTTAAAGCACCACCCATATCGGGTGCGGTGTCGATGAGGGTGCCATCGAGGTCGAAGAGGACAGCTTCGATCATATGGCTTTACAGTACATCAGGTAGTTGACGTCGATATCTCGCCCAAGTTTGTAATGTTTGGTGATCGGGTTATAAGTCATACCGGTGGTATCTACAACGTCGAGTTGATTCTCGCGAACCACTTTTGCCAGTTCAGACGGTTTAATAAATTTTTTATATTCATGAGTACCTTTCGGCAGCATGTTTAAGATATATTCGGCACCGATAATTGCCAGCGCAAATGCCTTCGGATTACGGTTGATGGTGGAAAAGAACAGATGTCCATCAGGTTTTAGCATGGATGCAGCGGCGTTGATGATGGATGCAGGGTCGGGTACGTGTTCGAGCATTTCGAGACAGGTGATGACATCGTACTCAGCAACATTACCTTTTGCGAATTCTTCGACCGGGATCTTTTGATAGTCGATATCGTAACCGCTTTCGTGTAAATGCATTTTAGCGACCTTGAGCGACATTTCAGCCATATCGATGCCGGTAACAATCGCGCCTTTTTCGGTTAGTGCTTCGGCGAGGATGCCACCCCCACAGCCGATATCGAGAATTTTTTTACCCGCCAGGTCTTCAGCATGATCGAGGATATAACCCACCCGTAATGGGTTGATATCATGCAGAGGTTTGAATTCGCTTTCACGATCCCACCATCGACTGGCGATGGCTTGAAATTTTTCTATTTCTAACGGATCGACATTAGGCGGATCGACATTAGCGTGTGTCATGAGGGTTCCTGGTCAAACGGTTTGATTTTATTGCGCCAGGCCTGTGCCTTATGGCGTATTTTGTCTTCGTCGAGATTACATAGTTGGAAATCAGCTAACTGGCAGCTACCGGCGATCCAGGCATGAGATACCTGCCTGCTATTAGCAGCGTAAACGATCTGGGTAACCGGGTCATAAACAGGTTGGGTATTGAGTGCATTCAGATCAAGCGCAATTAGGTCGGCCTGTTTACCGACTTCTATAGAGCCGATTTCATCACTCAGGCCGAGTGCTTTGGCACCGTTAATGGTAGCCATCTGAATAGCTTGTTGGGCGTTGCAGGATCGGGCATCGCCACTGAGTCCTTTACTTAATAGTGCTGCGGTGCGCATTTCAGACAGCATATCCAGGTCATTGTTGCTGGCCGCACCATCAGTGCCCAGGCATACGTTGATACCTTGCACCTGTAGTCGAGCCACAGGGCATAAGCCGCTGGCCAGCTTCAGATTCGATTCCGGACAGTGACTGACGTGGACGCCAGCCTCGGCAATGCGTTCGATCTCGAATTCATTGAGTTCGGTCATATGCACAGCCAGCAAGTTCGGATTGAGTAAATTCAATTGATCGAGCCGTTGCAAGGGGCGCATCCCGGTATTTTTTTCGGCCTCGCTCACTTCAAAAGCAGTCTCGTGAATATGCATATGAACGGGCAAATCGAGTTCGCTGCTATACATGGCTATCTTTTCTAACGGCTGGTCCGAAACCGAATAAGGGGCATGTGGAGCGAATGCCGCCGTAACCAGCGGGGAAGATTTAATTTCGTCAACCACAGCTAATGCCTTATGCAGATAATCGTCAGCATCTTTCGCCCAGACCGTGGGAAAATCCAGCACAATGAGCCCCACCACGACGCGCAAGCCGATTTCCTGCGCTCGATGACCAACGATATCGGGGTAAAAATACATGTCGTTCATACAGGTCGTGCCCGAACGAATCATTTCGGCCGCTGCAAGCTCAAAGCCATCTCGAATAAACTCGGTGTTTACCCATCGACTCTCAGCTGGCCAGATGTGATGGTTCAGCCAATCCATCAGGGGCAGGTCGTCGCCGAGACCTCGAAACAGACTCATCGAGGCATGGGTATGGCTATTCACAAATCCGGGCATAATAGCGTGATCGGGCAGGTCGAAGATTTCAGCCTGATGATAAAAATCAAGTTCACTAATTTCGGCTGCCGGTAGCAGGCTATGAATACGCGAGTCTTCGATAATAACGGCATAATCGCTGAGAATTTCGAACTCTGGGTTGACCGTGATCACCCATTTGGCGAGTAATATCTGGTAATTCTTTTTCATAGCGGCACCTTACAATAATTTGAACGACCTGCAAGTAAATTCAGGTGATTTGCAAATTTATTGATTTCCCCGGAAATAGCCTTGAAATTAGCCCTAAGAAGACATTCTTTATAGTAGTGCTTACCCTTGGGTTTATGTTAAAATGCCTCAGCTTTTAAATAAGTCAATCCAGCACCAAAATTAACCCTTGAGAATTAAATTTTATGGCTGATATCGCCAAAGAAATTTTTCCTGTCAATTTAGAAGATGAGATGCGCCAGTCGTATCTCGAATACGCCATGAGCGTTATCGTCGGGCGAGCTTTACCCGATGTTCGAGACGGCCTTAAACCGGTGCATCGACGCGTATTATACGCGATGAATGTGCTCGGCAATGACTTTAATAAGCCTTACAAAAAATCTGCCCGTGTGGTCGGTGATGTCATCGGTAAGTACCACCCTCACGGCGACACCGCTGTTTATGATACCATCGTACGCATGGCGCAACCATTTGCGATGCGACACATGCTGGTCGATGGCCAGGGCAACTTCGGCTCGGTAGATGGTGACTCACCAGCGGCGATGCGTTATACCGAAGTGCGCATGTCGAAAATCGCACACGAGTTACTCGCCGATCTCGACAAGGAGACCGTCGACTGGCAGGCCAACTACGACGACAAGGAGCTCGAGCCCACGGTCCTGCCCACGCGGGTACCCAACATGCTCGTCAACGGCGCCTCCGGCATCGCCGTGGGCATGGCGACCA
>JAUVCH010000144.1 GCA_030595795.1 Gammaproteobacteria bacterium | reverse complement strand
GGTTCGAGCATATGTCGAGCGGTGGCAAAAGTATTGGTAATTATCACCTCGGCGCCAGCCTCAATAAACGCTTCATGCGCTCTCACGATTGCTTTCGGGTGTGATAAAACGGCCTGACCGCTCCATACCTTGCCATGCATGGGGACACCGGAATGTTGTAACAGGGTTCCCATGCCGCCATCAATCACCAAAGGTACTCCGTTACAGCGAATACGATCTTCTAGCCAAGCAATACTATTTGGCATCGCGCGCCACCTCGAAAGCGGCAACCGAGCGATTAATATCGGTTTCGGTAGTGGCCCAGGAGCAAACGCTCACTCGGATTACCGGTTCGCCACGCCAATGCGCGCCACCGACCCAGCATTCTCCCGAATTCTGTATTCGTTTAACCATTTCCTCGGTTTCAGTGGCTTCACCGACCTTGACCAGTACCTGATTAAAAACAACCTGATTTAAGACCTCAAAACCTGCAGTGGTTAATTCCTCGGCAAATTGTAGCGCTCTTTCGTGTAAGCCATACACCAGTTCGTCGACACCCGATTTGCCCAGATATTTTAGTGTCGCCCACAGTTCAACCACTCTGGCTCGACGAGACATTTCTGGTGTATAAAGCATGCCATCACGATTTTCGCTGTAGGCAATATAGGAGCCTGTGGCATGTAGCGCCTGTACCAGGGCTTCGCGGTCGCTACATAAAATAACGCCGTTATCGTAAGGCGTGTTGAGAGTTTTGTGTCCATCCACTGACCAGGAGTTAGCTTTTTCGATGCCGACTGTCAGGTGTTGCAGACGCCTGCAACCGGCTGCCCACAGGCCGAAGGCGCCATCGATATGAATCCATGCACCTGCTTTGTTTGCCTTCTCGCATATCGACTCGAAATCGTCGAACGCGCCAGAATTAACATTGCCAGCCTGGAGTAAGAGAATGGTGCTGTTATCGAGTTTTGGTATTTGACTGGCATCGATACGCCCTTCGCTATCGGACTCTACCCATTCGATATTGTCGATACCGAGGCCAAGTAACGAAATTGCTTTAATCACGGTGGCGTGTGCGCCTCGGCTGGCAACCAGACGGATCGGCGGCGCACCGCGTAAACCTTTTTGATTCACATCCCAGTCAGCATTCTGATATACCCGATAACGCGCAGCAGCGAGACCACAAAAAATCGCCATCGAAGAGCCGCTAACAAAACCGGCGACAACCTTATCGGGCAGTCCCAGCAGATCTTTGAGCCAGCTTTCGGTGACTTCTTCGAGTTTGGAAGCAATCGGTGAGGACAGATACAACGGTGTATTTTGATCCCAGAAATCGGCGAGCCAGCGTGCGGCTAATGCTACCGGGATAACTCCACCATTCACCAAACCGAAATATCGCCCACCGATCTGAGATACCGAAGCAGGGGAACCGTAGTCATGCAGTTGTTGAATTAGTTCGGCAGGGTTTCCCCGGGGTTCTGGCAGTGGTTCATCGAATTGCTGCAGCTGACTGATTGCAACTTCGTTGGGGAAAACATTTCGACTCAATGCTTTGTCAGCATAATCGAAGGCAAAAGTCTGGGCCTGTTCAAACAATTGCTTATCTGCCAATTCGCTGAACATGGACTCGCGCAGATTTTTACTCATGAAATTACCGCCAGATATTAAATCAGGCGCGTATCTTAACAAATAATTAGCGGCCCAGGATTTATTGATTACGCCTGTAAAGCGCAGCGAAAAGAATCACAAGGTGACGTCAGGTCAGCAGCAGGCATATAATATGCCTCATCTGTTTGTATGAAAATTCCGTTAAATTTAAGAGATGACAAAAATGAATAAACCCGCCAGTAATGCTGACCTCATCAAAAAAGATCGGGCCCATATGATTCATCCGCTACACCATAGTGCAGGACAGGCTAGTGGCAAAGTATGGGTTAGAGCTGAAGGGTCTTATCTAATCGACGCCGATGGGAATCGGTTTATTGATGGGCTTTCGTGTTTGTGGAATGTGAACGCCGGGCACGGCCGCCAGGAATTGACCGACGCCGCAACAAAGCAAATGCAGACGATGGCCTTCTGTTCGAGTTATGCTGGAAGTTCTAATATTCCAGCGATTGAGCTGGCTGATAAGTTGGCGGATATTTGCTACTCGGATATCAATCATTTTTATTTCACTTCGGGTGGCGGTGAAGCCACCGACAGTAATATCAAACTTGCGCGTTCCTACTGGAAAGTCAAAGGTAAGCCTTCTAAGACACAGGTGATTAGTCGTCTCTGGGGTTATCACGGTGTCACTTTCGCTGCTATGTGTGCCACGGGAATTGCGGGTTACTGGGCAGCATTTGAGCCGCGCATGCCGGGGTTTAGTCATATTCCATCGCCAGACCAATATCGCTATCCGCATCCTGAAGATGGCTCTTCGCCCGGAATAGCTGCGGCGAATGAGCTGGAAAAAGAAATTTTGAGGCTGGGTGTCGAGAATGTCGCGATGTTTATCGCCGAACCGGTACAGGGTGCTGGCGGTGTACTGGTTGCACCCGACGATTATTTTCCACGTATTCGTGAAATCTGCGATCAATACGAAGTGCTTCTGGTTGCCGACGAAGTCATTACCGGGTTCGGTCGCACGGGTAAACTATTCGCGCTCGAGCATTACGGTGTTCAGCCTGATCTGGTGCAATTTGCGAAGGCGATTACCTCAGGCTATATACCGCTCGGTGGAATCGGCATCACCGACGAAATCGCAACCACGCTGGAAAACGCCGATAAGCCCTGGATGCATGCCTACACTTACAGCGGTCACCCGACCACCTGTGCGGTTGGCTTGGCGATGATCGATATTGTCGAGAAAGAAGACTTTGTCGGTCAAGCAGCAGCAAAAGGTGATTACCTGCTTGAAAAGCTGCATTCTGCTCTCGATGGTCATCCACATGTTGGTGATGTTCGCGGTAAAGGCATGATGTGCGGTGTTGAGCTGGTCGAAAACAAATCCACCAAGGAACCCTATCCGGCGGAGTGGGGTGTTGGCGGTAAAATGACTAAAGCCATGATCAACCACGGCTTGTTCACCCGTATGCGCAGCGAAGTGGTTTGTATAGCGCCACCGATTACGTCAAATGAATCGACGTTAGATGATCTGGTTGCGGCGGTACGTGATTCGGTTGTTGATGTTTTTGGGGAGTAGCGGACAGTAACACCCGGCCTTCGGGCCGGGTTTTTACCAACGATATACTTAAGCTTTTAGGGGTAATAGGACGCATACCTGCAGGCCACCCATCGGTGAAACGGAAAACGCCAGGTCACCGTGATAGCTGTTAACGATATCCCAGCATATACCGAGGCCTAAACCATGGCCTTCCCTGGTTTCATCGAGTCGCACTCCTCGCTTTTTGATTTTCTCAATTTCGTCTATTTCGATGCCCTTACCATCATCGTCAAAAACTAATTTTACTTCCTGTTCTGTGCCTATGATCTGGAACCGTACCTTCAGCGAGGCAAATTTACAGGCGTTGTCGAGTAGGTTTCCAATCAATTCAAGCATGTCATCACGATCTAAATCGAGGGTGGAAATTTTCTCAGAATTGTTGAAATCTATATGGACTAGCGGATAGATTTTTGCCAGTATTTCGATCATGAAGGGTAGTTCTTCATCGATATTAAACGTCCCTCCGATGCTCCGGGAGCCCGATATTTTAGCCCGTTTCATTTCACGCTCTAAAATTTCACGGATATCGAGCAGGGGTTTCGATTGCTCTTTGTTATTACTCGATTCCTGCTGTAGCGATAACAGTTGTATCGGTCGTTTTAATTCGTGAGCCAGGTTGCCGATAGCATGGCGGGTGCGATTGATTCGGTTTCGTAGTTGCTCTACCAGAATTTCGATTTCGTTCACTAGCGGCATAATTTCCCAGGGGATTTTCATGCCGATTTTATCCATTTCTTTATGGCGAACCGAGGCGAGATTTTGTCGCAGAACTTCGAAAATATGAAACGATTTTTCAAGCGTGCGCCGTTGCAAATAAATAAGCATCGTCGTTGTTATCAGGATCAGTATAATCGCGTAGGTGGTATATCGAATGAGTTGCTGTTGTACAGGGGCAATATTTTCGGCTATCCATATTCCGACTAATTGATCATTTTTATTTACCTGTTGATATCTGATTAACCAAATTTCTTCTCCTGGGCCATTCGCCAGATAATGCCCCGGACTAGCCAGTCGGCTGTCTGACATTGGAAATTCTGCATCGAACAATGATCGAGAAGTAATAGTCTGATTGCCAACGGTCAATCGATAATAATGTCCAGACCTTACCCGGTTATAGATAGTCGAGATCTGCGTTGGGTTGACTCGCCAATGCTGTTCCTGATCCTGATAGATGATGCTGACAAGGCTTTCAGTATCATCCTGTAGCCTGGTTAATACATAGTCCTGTAAAAGTTGCTGCATTGAAAAATACATCATCATTAACAGGCCCGACATTACCAGCATCATATTGATGACGAGGCTTCGGGTGATTTTTTTCTTGAGTGAGTACATTGACTGGTCTGTTCTATTCTATGGAGCTGATAGCCGATAACCCTGGCCGCGGAATGTTTTGATCCATGACTTTCCCAGGAGGGTTCTCAAGCGGTTGATATAAACCTCTATCACGTTGCTGTCCTTGAGCTGTTCTTCCTCGTAAATATGTTCGCTCAATTCTGTTTTCGAAATGATTTTATTCGGGTTTAACATGAAATGACGTAACAGACGAAATTCTATCGCCGTTAGCTGGTGAGTTTCGCTCGTGGACAAAGTCACAGTTTGCCTGTCGGTATCTAGCGTCAAACCTTCGAATTCCAGGGTGTTGTCTAATTGGCCAAAATGACGTCGAAGTATCGCCTCCAGTCGTGCCGACAGTTCTTCGAAATGGAATGGTTTGCCGAGATAATCGTCGGCCCCGGCTTTTAGACCGTCGACGCGTTCCTGCCAGGAGTCACGGGCAGTCAGGATCAATACTGGCGTGGTTAGATTTTGCTCACGCCAGCTTTTTAAAACTTCAAGACCTGATTTTTGAGGAAGGCCAAGATCGAGAATAATGCCATCGAAATTTTCTTCTAAAGCCAGGAACTCGGCATCGATGCCATTGTTGCTCCACTCTACGATATAGCCGGATCGCTGTAATTTTGGCCGCAGAAATTCTACCAGTTGGCTATCATCTTCGGCCAGTAACAGTCTCAATCTTCGATCTCCTGTTCCAGTAGTTGACCGTTACGAGCATCGATTTCTAACTCGATAACGCGGCCGTCGGATCGCAGGAATTCGAGCTCATAGATTAGCTTCTGGTGTTCTCGTTTTACTTCCAGGTCGAGTAATTTGCCGTATTTTTTCTCAGAATACTGGCTCAATATCGAATCTAGCGAAAGTATCTCACCGTTTTTCACCATAGACCGAATTTGATCCGGGCTGAGATCATCGCTGGCCTGAAGATGGCCGCTAATCGTCCCAACGACCAAAGCCAGGAATAAATATGTTGTCTTCATCAAAATTACCTTGCTCCGCGCTTTTATGGCAGGCGTTACACTGACTGAGTGACCCCACTTTATCATTAGCCTTAATGAGCCGTGAAGGAATCTCGTCATGCTCATGTATGAAATAGGGGAGTTCTGTGATCCGCAGTGGCGTCTGCTTACCCAGGTTTCTACGCAGTTTTCGGTAAGAACCATTTGTCGATTGGTTTGCTTCGGCTAAATAGGCTTCTATCGCCTGTCTTGATTCTGTATCGAGCTCAGCATTTTCGTCAAAGTGGTCGTCCAACTGAGACATTATAATCTGCCAGCTTCGCGGTGGTAACAATTGAGCCGGATAGGCCAAATGACAACTACCACATTCTTCGACGTAAAGTGGATCTGTCTGGTTCTTTGAAGATGCCCAGATTTGACCTATTCCGTAGAGGCTGAATGCCAGAATTCCAGCCATTAATATTGATCCTGCGACCATGCTCCTATTTAGACTCATTGTCTTACCTCTAATGAAATTACTGACTAGAAAGCCAGGTTAAAATATCTGCTTTTTCCTGAACGTTGCACTCTCGACCAAAGGTCCATTTACAGTTGCGAAAAAACCATTTTTCAATTTTTTTATCATCCTGGTAACGCTCAGGGTTGATCGATAAAGCCATTGGTTTAATATTTTTCCTGGTTTTGACGTGTTTACCGCTGTTAGCGGGGTTGTCTCCATGACAGCTTGTGCAACTACGTCCATCAGTTTTCGCATACCAAAGCTGCTTACCTCTATCAGCATTGATTTGCCCTGCGCTTATCGAGATGAAAATAGTACCTGCGAGACAAAGGGTGAGTAATGTTTGACCTGTTTTCATCTTAGTTATCTCTCTGGTTTTCAACATCTTGCCAATGCGGACTGTTCTTTTTGCGACCTGTGATCATGGCTTTCACCAGATTTTCGCCCTCTAATAGACTGCTAAGTACCACGCCAGAAACGTGAGCGATAATCAGCAATAAGGTGAAATTAGCGAAAAACTCGTGAACTTCCTCCATCCAGTCGCCGCTCCAGGATGCAAATATAGTACTAGCTAGCGGCCCCTGGCCTTCGCTTGCAATCGTCACCATGCCGGTGAAAGATACGAGAGCAATGCTAACCAGGAGCGCAACCACCATTACAGCTGCTACCGGGTTATGGCCGAGATAATGAGGAACCTTCAGGGACAACATTTGCCTGAAATAAGACATGACCACAGCAGGTGACTTAATAAAGGTGAAAAAGCGTGCCTGTCGGGTACCGATAAGACCCCAGATCAGGCGAAAGCCAATGAGGAGTGAGACGGCATAACCTGCCTGAACATGCAGGCTTAACCAGTCGTCTTCGGTGATAAAGGCAAGAGCAAAAGACAATACCAGGCTCCAGTGGAAAATCCTGATTAATGGATCCCATACTTTTATGGTGGATGATTTTTGAGAGTATGTAGACATATAGCCAATACCTGTCGATTAATTTTCACATAGCTTACCAGTGGCGGCTTAAGCGAAACTTAAAATTAAACGCCGTGATCTCTATCAACCTGAAAATGCCCTGTTATACAATGTTCCGATTCAGCAGGAGAATGAGACATGGCCAAAGCAAGTTTTTACTGGCACGACTACGAAACATGGGGGGCTAATCCACGCGTAGATCATCCGGCACAGTTCGCCGGTATTCGTACCGATGCAAACCTTGAAATCATCGATGAGCCTCTGATGATTTACGCGCAACCAACACCTGATTTTTTACCTCATCCAGAAGCGGTGTTAATTACCGGCATCAGCCCGCAATTAGCTAGTGCAGAAGGTGTCAACGAGGCGGAATTTTTCAGGCTAATCCATAGCGAGTTTCAACGGCCAAATAGCTGCATCGTCGGTTACAACAATATTCGTTTCGACGACGAGGTGACACGGTTTGGCTTTTATCGAAATTTTATTGACCCTTACGCCTATAGCTGGCAAAACAGTAATAGCCGATGGGATGTGTTGGATTTAATGCGCCTGACTCATGCGTTACGCCCGGAGGGTATTAGCTGGCCAATAAATGACAGAGGGGTTAACAGTTTTAAACTCACCGATTTAACTGCAGCCAATAATATCGAACAGGTCGGCGCGCACGACGCCTTAGTCGATGTCAAAGCGACCATCGCGGTAGCCAGGTTGGTCAAACAGAAACAACCCCGTTTGTTTGATTTCTTTTTTGACTTGCGTAATAAGAAACGGGTGGCCGAGTTGCTTAATCCAGCTCAGCCAGAAATTCTGTTGCATGTGAGCGGTATG
>JAUVCH010000148.1 GCA_030595795.1 Gammaproteobacteria bacterium | reverse complement strand
CGACAGTGACTACAGCGCTGTCAATGGTTTGCATCGGCGCACGGGAAGTCAATTTAATAGCGATGGCTTTAATCTGGCTCATTTACTGTTCCGGTCCAACTGTTTTGATTTAGTCTTCTATCAGTTTATAACAGGGAGAATAACGAGTACCAGGGATTTTCATGCGTTGCTGTTTAATGAAAGATTTCAACAATGTGTCTAGCGCATGCATAATCTCTTTATCCCCGCGAATTTCAAATGGACCGTGTTGCTGAATGGCAGCAATGCCGTCTTGTTTGACGTTACCGGCGACAATCGCCGAAAACAGCTGGCGCAAATTCGCAGCCAGTTTATGCGACGGCATATTGCGTCGAATTTCCAGACCAGCAACATTCTCGTGAGTTGGCCGAAAAGGGACCTGGAAGCTCTTATCGATTTCTAGTATCCAGTTGAAGTAATAAGCATCGCTATTTTCTCGCCGGAAATTACGCACCGATTCCATCCCTGCACTAACTTCCCGCGCCACCTTAGCAGGGTCGCCAATGATAATTTGGTAGAGTTCCTGCGCCTGTTTACCGAGTACCAGCTTGATGAATTCATCGATCTGCTCAAAATAATCACGGGACTCTTCTGGGCCACTGAAGATTAATGGAAACGGTATCTTGACATTTTCTGGATTTAATAAGATCCCAAGAATATAAAGAATTTCTTCGGCAGTGCCTACTCCGCCCGGAAATACAACAATAGCGTGGCCGGCTCGAACAAAGCCTTCCAGACGTTTTTCGATGTCGGGCATAATCACCAGCTCATTCACAATCGGGTTTGGAGACTCGGCGGCGATGATACCGGGTTCCGTCATGCCAACATAGCGACCACTATAGATACGTTGTTTGCTGTGACCGATAGTCGCGCCTTTCATCGGTCCTTTCATCGCACCTGGGCCACAACCGGTGCAAATGTTCAGGCCGCGTAAACCGAGTTCGTAACCGACTTCCTTACTGTAATCGTATTCGCCTCGACCGATCGAATGACCGCCCCAGCAAACGACCAGACTGGGATCAGTATTCGGCACCAGGACACCAGCATTGCGAAGAATATGAAAAACGGCATTGGTAATACCCTCTGCTGTATCCAGATCAAAGATCTGATTTGATTCGATCTCACTTTTGACGTAAACAATATCGCGTAATACCGAAAACAGCTGTTCCTGGATTCCCGTGATGACATCGCCATCGACAAAGGCGCTATCAGGGGCATTTTCAAATTCGAGCTTGATACCGCGTTCCTGTGGAATAACTCGAATATTGAAATCTGAATATTCTTTTAAAACCTGCGTGGTATCATCGATAATGCTGCCGACATTTAGCACGGCTAGCGAGCAACGCCGGTAAGTGTCGTAGCTACCGAAATGTTCGCTATTTTGTTTTAATTGCTCAACTTCCAGATGGGACAATATTTCCATGTGCCCGTGGGGCGTGATGCGAGTAATTTCCGTGTTTTTGCTCATAGAGGTACAATAGTTACAGGTTAAAAGTTTTAATTATCAATTGTGACAAAGTATAGTGCAGGAACGACACAGGGGAAGCACGAAATGAGTGATGAATTATTCGAAATAGCAATTTCTGGCGGAATCCTCGACGGTGAGAATTCCGAAGACGTGAAGGCTCGCGTCGGTAAAATGTTCAATGCGGATGAAGCGAAGATTGCACAGTTGTTTTCGGGTAAGCGTGTAGTCATAAAGAAAAATGTAGACCAGCAAACTGCGGCCAAATATAAAAATGCGTTAACCAAAGCTGGGGCAGTCTGTGAAATAAAATCGTTATCGCCAGTCGTCGAGCCCGCACCGACTCTGCAGGCCGCACCGACTCCGCAGGCTGCATCGACCCCGCAGGCCGCACCGGCTACACCTCCCAAACCCCGTGAACCAGTAGACTACGGTGATATAGCACCGCCACCGCAGGTCGATCCTCTTGGGATTACTGGCGATCAAATCGAAGATCTGGCGGTATCAATCGCGCCAGTCGGTAGTGCGCTACAGGATAACATCGAAGAGGTAGATGAACCTCAGTTCGATATTTCTGGTTTAGATGTTGCCCCAGTCGGAAGCGTTATTGGTAGTGAAAAGAAAGAACCCGATCCGCCACCGCCCGATACATCAGGCCTCTCGATGGCTGACTAGCCTACAATATATCCGAAGCTTAAAATGAGTAAAACAGGCCCCCTGGAAGGCTATAGAGTGATTGAGCTAGGTCAACTATTGGCGGGGCCATTCGCCGGATGCATGTTGGGTTATTTTGGTGCGGAAATCATTAAGATCGAACCTCCCGGCAGAGGGGATCCTATACGAGGCTGGCGCGAGATGCGAGACGATACCTCGTTGTGGTGGCGCTCGATAGCTCGCAATAAAAAGTCGGTGACTATCGACTTAAAATCGGCGGAAGGCGTTGCTCTGGTTAAACAATTAATCGATAGCGCCGATGTTGTTATTGAAAATTTTCGCCCAGGCGTGGTGGAAAAATGGGGGCTAGGGCCAGAGGTATTCAAAGAAAGCAATCCTGGGTTGGTGTATGCACGTATTTCTGGATACGGCCAAACCGGCCCTTACGCCAGTAAGCCCGGTTTCGCCTCGGTCTGCGAGGGCATTAGTGGCTTCCGCTATGTCAATGGTCGGCCTGGTGAAGCGCCGATGCGCCCGAATTTGAGTATTGGCGACACCATTTCAGGCATTCATGCAGCTCTTGGTATCACCATGGCTTTACTCGAACAAAAGCAAAGTGGCGAGGGGCAGGTGGTCGATGTCGCCCTGTATGAATCGATGTTTAATTTAATGGAAGCCGTGGTTCCCGAATACGATGGTGCCGGTGTTGTACGCGAGCCTTCAGGTAGTACTGTTACCGGCATCGTGCCCACTAACACCTATCGGTGCAAAGATGGTAAATACGTCGTCATAGGTGGTAATGGCGATTCGATTTTCCAACGTTTGATGATTGCCGCTGGTTATCCTGAAATGACCGAAGATTCGCGGCTATCGACTAACCAGGGCCGAGTCGAGCACGAGGCCGAAATCGACCTGGCGCTGACAGGATGGTGTAGCGAGAACAATGCCGATCAGATTCTGGAAATCCTGGATCAGAGCCGTGTCCCTTCCGGCCCGATCTACAATGTTGAAGATATGTTTAACGACGAACATTTCCACGCCCGCGAGCTATTCGAAACGGTTGAAATAAATGGCGAGCCTTTAAAAATACCAGCTATCCTGCCAAAACTGGGCCGCACCCCAGGCAAGACTCGTTGGCCGGGTCCCGATCTTGGTAGCCATAATCAGGCAATTCTTGGGGAGTTACTAGGACTCAGCAACGAGGAACTGGAAAAACTATCTGAAGACGGTGTAATTTGACCTTGTTTAACAAAGAACAGATTTACTATTGCGGGCTAGAGCTTGATCGTGCAGGCGAACAGCGAAAAGAAAATCATTGGGTTAATCAGCAATTGCAGCATGACCAGTGCCGAATATTTCTCCTGCATAACAATCGTAACCTGATGCAATGGAATCGTGATAGCAACGAAATGCCGGTGGCCGTTAGCCATCAACGTGTCGAGACAGAAGCAATATTACCGAATTTAGAATCCATGGTTTTTCTGGGACTGGACAAAGATATCCCGCTATTTGCTGCTGACCTTTCTGCGCGTGATGAAACCGATATTCTGGATTTGCCTGGAGAACACGACCTGATCGATTTGCGCGAGGCCGGGTGGTTGCTCAGCAACCAGGAAGCGGCGTTGTTAGCCTACGCCCGTGGCCTGTTGTACTGGAATCGACATAATGGTTATTGCAGCAACTGCGGCAGCATAGCGGAAAGTCAGCAGGGCGGTCATTTGCGTTTATGTACAAACCAGCAGTGCGGTCGCATGCATTTCCCCAGAACCGACCCTGCGGTGATTATGCTGGTCGAAGATTTTTCCAACCCTGACCAACCCCGCTGTTTACTAGGCCGTAACTCACGGTTTCCCGAAGGACTGGTTTCGACTCTTGCCGGGTTTGTCGATCCGCTCGAAACCCTCGAAGAAACTGTTGAGCGTGAGGTTTTTGAGGAGGCTGGTGTAAGAGTTGATCGGGTTAGCTATCAGGCATCCCAGCCCTGGCCATTTCCTTCGTCGATTATGCTGGGGTTTCGAGCTAGAGCGGTTACAACTGAAATTAAAGTAGATGGCATTGAAATCGCCGAAGCGCACTGGTTCACTCCCAAACAATTGAAAACTTTCGGCGAATGGGGCGATGGTGGGGAGGGCTATTGCTTACCGCGCCGGGACTCGATTGCCAGGTATTTGATTGAGAACTGGATGGCTGAGGTTGGGTGATAGAAGAATCCACAATTAATGATCTAGATGATGATCAATTTACGCGCCTGGACAAGGCCAGGACCATTACAGTTATTGGGAAAGTTGGCCTAGGAATCAGATTGAATTGAGTGTTTTGATATGTTTTGTACGGGAAGAGGCGGCCCTATCGGGATGAAATTCGTTAGCTAAATTATCCACACAAGCTAAATTTCCATGAAAAACTCGACAACAAGAGTAAATCAGTCTGGCGCCTCTTCATTTGACATATTATTTTTATAATTACGTTTACCAAACTGTCAAGTTGGCGTGAAAGTTGCTCACGTAACTATCAGACACGACAATTTCGAGAAAAATGTCAAAAAATCAACATTTTTCCGAGTATTTCGCTTAGGTAGCGAAAACTGGGCTACGAGTTGTCAAGAAACTGACGGGTGGAGATAGAACATGATTAACCAAGTGCAAAATAATTTATTAAGCCAGATGCAGGCACTCGAGTCGATGACTCAGGGACAGTCGATAAAGCTCGAACAAAAGGCCGATGAAACTACCAGTTTCGGAAACCTGATGCAGCAAGCTATTAACCAGGTTAACGAGACACAGATGCAGGCGGGTGAAATGACCAGGGCATTTGAAATGGGGGATTCGCAACTCGATATCTCCGAAGTGATGATTGCTGTACAGAAGTCACGCATCTCTTTTCAGGCTCTTACCGAGGTACGTAATAAACTACTGACAGCCTATCAGGATGTCATGAATATGCCGGTTTAGGGGTAAATAATGGCCGAAGCAATCATAGACCAACAATCACTCCCATCACCTGGCCATCAAGGCATGGTCGCGCGGAGTATGAACCCAATTGACGTGGTCGCTCAGTCCAAAGCCGTACGACATCTAGCCCGTCTGGTAGGGCTGGCGGCTGCGGTTGCGATAGGAACCGTTGTAGTTATGTGGTCGGCGGAACCCAATTATGCGCCGTTGTATTCTAATATGTCTGGTCAGGATTCGGCAGAAATTGTAGATGTTCTGATTACCAGCAATATCGAATTTAAACTGGATGCCAATACAGGATCAGTCCTGATTGATCAGAGCCAACTAGCCGAAGCCCGGCTTAAACTAGCAGCTCAGGGATTACCGCAGGGTAAAAACGTTGGTATGGAAATGCTGCGTGAAGATCAGGGCATGGGCACTAGTCAGTTCATTGAAAAAGCTCGTTACAATCACGCCCTTGAGGCAGAATTGGTGCTTTCGGTAGAATCGATACGTAACGTCGATACTGCGCGTGTGCATCTGGCGATCCCGAAACAATCGATTTTTATTCGTAACCGTACTAAACCCAGTGCTTCAGTGATGGTGAAGTTACATTCGGGACGTGCACTGAATCGAGGGCAGGTTGGCGCTATCGTGCAGATGGTTGCCTCAAGTATTGCTATGATGGAAGCCTCAGAAGTGACAGTGGTTGATCAGTTCGGTCGTTTACTGACTCAGGATGAAGATGCAGGCATGGCCAGGACAACCAAACAGTTTGATTATACCCGGCAGCTCGAAGACAACTATGCTGATCGTATAATAAACCTGCTACAACCGATCATCGGAATAGGAAAAGTGAATGCCCAGGTGGCTGCGCAGCTTGATTTCTCAGCAGTGGAATCGACTCGCGAAGCATTCGATCCAGAACGAAGCGTAATCCGTAGTGAGCAAATTTCCGAGGAAGAAGTACGCAATATTAGCCAAGCACTCGGTATTCCAGGTGCTTTAAGTAATCAACCGCCAGGTGAAGGTACCACGGATGTTGAATCAGCCGGCAATGCTGCGGGAGCAAACAGTGATGCCGGTTCTATACCCAGTAACCAAAATCGTTCGGCTACACGCAACTTTGAAGTCGATCGTGTTATCAGTCATACCAGTAATCCAGTGGGCTCGATCCAGCGCCTGTCGGTAGCCGTTGTAATCGATGATAAATCATCACTGCAAGACGACGGTAGTCTCGAGAAATCGCCTTATAGCGATGAAGAAATCGCTCGTTTCGTCAATTTAGTAAGAGAAACGATCGGCTTTGACGAAAGTCGTGGTGATTCAGTCAGTGTCATTAACGCTTCGTTTTTAGAGATCCCGGTAGCAGTTATTGAAGAAATTCCGCTGTGGAAAAGCTTACTCGGTGAAGCCTGGATTACTAATTTGATCAAGCAAGTTCTGGGAGCCCTCGGCCTGCTCATCGTTTATCTGATATTCGGTCGACCTTTTCTACGATCTTTAAACCCCAATCGTGCAGGGGCTGATGCCAGTGGGTCAGGCTCGCAGGAGTCCGGTTCTGGTATGCCGACAGGACAGGTGCCAATGACACAAGCTCAGGCTCAGGCAATGGCTGGTGGCGATGTAGGCATCCCCAATCTTGCTGACGACCCCAATAATCCTGCCGCGCTGATGCGGCGTAAGGACGCAACTTACGATCAAAAAGTAGAGATGGCCAGGACATTAATTATGGAAGATCCGGCGCGCGTTGCCAATGTTGTGAAGAATTGGGTAGGAGAAGAATAGTGGCCGAAGTCGATAGTAGTACAGCAGCTGTGCCCCGAATTTCGGGTTCTGAAAAAGCAGGGATTCTGCTGTTAACCCTCGGAGAAGAAGTAGCCGCTGCAGTGCTCCAGCACATGAACCCAAAAGAAGTGCAAATGGTCGGCTCTACCATGGCGACCATGAAGGATATATCGCGACCAATGGTCGAAAGTGTGATCGACAACTTTTTTGATCAACTCGAATCGCAAACAGCTTTGGGCATTGGTAATGACACATACGTGCGCGGCATGCTCGAGCGTGCCCTTGGCGATAAAGCGGGTAATGTCATCGATCGGATATTAATGGGTAGCGGTAGTAATGGACTGGAATCTCTAAAATGGATGGACGCTAAATCAATAGCCGAGATAATTCGGCTCGAACATCCCCAAATAATCGCCATCGTACTTTCTTACCTGGAGGCGGATAGGGCTGCCCAGGTATTAACGCATTTACCGGATAATACTCGTTCGGGTATTTTGATGAGAATCGCGACGCTCGATGGCGTTCAACCTGCGGCGATAAAGGAGCTTGATTCAATTATGGAAGAATACTTTAGCGACAACGAAAATGTTAAATCCTCCATGGTGGGTGGTGAAAAAACCGCAGCAGACATTCTCAATTTCATGGACTCTTCACTAGAAGCCAGACTCATGGAGCAAGTAAAAACTGAGAACGAGGATCTAGCAGGTAGAATTGAAGACCTCATGTTCGTATATGAT
>JAUVCH010000122.1 GCA_030595795.1 Gammaproteobacteria bacterium | reverse complement strand
AGAATATTATTAATTTAATAATAACTTATAGAGAAAATTGTCCCAGTAGATTAAATGAGATTTAAGCATTTACAGGGTTAGCTGATAAGCAAATTCGCGACGAACTCGATGCCCAGATATCCCAGGTGAGATAGCATGGCTGTCATATTGGGGAGTTTAGTCTTGGCAGAAGTTGCGATATTGTCTGTCTAAGCGTAATCCGAATTAGTGTCTACCAGGATATTTAGCCGAATCCAGATCAGGTGCCGGATCAACAGTAAATAGACATCGAACATGAGGAAACTAATCAATGACCGAATTTAATGCAAAACTAGACGCTTCAGGGTTGAATTGTCCATTACCTATATTAAAAGCTAAGAAACAGCTTAATGGCCTCGAAAGTGGTGAGGTGCTGTTTATAGTTGCCACCGACTCGGGTTCGGTGAAGGATTTCGACGCGTTTTGCAAGCAGACGGGGAACACTCTACTCGATACTGGCGAAGCCGATGGAAAGTATCACTTCTACATTAAGAAGTCCTGAGCCCGCAGTTCAGGTTTTGTTATCCACCTAACCCACCAGAGGCAATATGTCAGAGAAAAAACTGGCGATAATCGCTACTAAAGGAACTTTAGACTGGGCTTATCCACCCTTTATTCTGGCGTCGACGGCAGCGGCATTGGGCTACGAAACACAGATATTTTTTACCTTTTATGGCCTACAGCTACTGAAAAAAAACCCCAAGCTTCAAGTTTCCCCGCTTGGCAATCCTGGCATGCCTATGCCAATGGCGATGGACAAGTGGTTTCCAGTGATTGGTACCGCTATCCCGGGCATGCAATCGATCATGAGTAGCATGATGAAAGCCAAAATGAAGAAAAAGGGCGTCGCTAGCATTGAGGAATTACGTAATTTATGCGTCGAAGCCGAAGTGAAATTAATCGCCTGCCAGATGACGGTCGATCTGTTCGATATGAAAAGTAGCGACTTTATCGACGGTATCGATTATGCCGGTGCGGCAACTTTTTTCGAGTTTGCTGGCGAGTCTGATATCAATTTGTTTATATAGTTTTGTAGAGATAGTCCCTGGAAAAAATAAAACAATTGGAAGGAAGGGAGTTTTGCAAAGAATTGTGGAATTGGCGTCGATTTACGCAAAAAAGAGCTGATATTTTCATCTAGTTATTGACAGTATTTTTTTACAGAGGAGTAAACATAGTGAGTTCAAGAAATATTACGAAAAAAGCACTGCTAGTGGCAGTAGCTAGTTTTGCCGTGGCGACACAGGCGCAGGCTACTAATGGTTATTTTAGCCATGGTACCAGCGTTGCAGAAAAGGGTATGGCTGGAGCCGGTGTGGCTTATTCGCAAGACGCGCTGGCGGCTGCTACCAATCCGGCAGGTATGGTGTTACAGGGTGATCGGCAGGATATCGGTGCGGCTTTGTTTGCGCCTATGCGGAGTTATTCTGTAACGGGTGCGCCTTCTGGTGCCGGATTTAATATAGGTGATGGTAGCCAGAGTATCGATAGTGAGAATGAAGCTTTTATAGTCCCCCAATTTGGTCAGAACTGGATGCTCGATAGTGAAAGCTCTATCGGCTTGTCGATATATGGTAATGGTGGCATGAATACCGAATACAAAGGTGGTTTTGCCCTGGGCGGGGCCCCGGGTACCTTTGGCGATGGCACGGCTGGGGTCGATCTGGCACAGCTATTTATTTCAACTACTTATTCGCAAAAAATATCCGAAAGCTCTTCGTGGGGTGTGAGTGGAATTGTGGTTTATCAGACCTTCGAGGCGACTGGCCTTGGTAATTTCGGAGCTTTTGGTTTTTCTAGTGACCCTTCAAATCTTACCAATAATGGAAAAGATACATCAACAGGTTTTGGAATTCGACTTGGCATTCAAGGTGAAGTTTCTCCCGGTGTGACTCTCGGTGCTTCGTTCCAACCCGAAATCGATATGGGAGAATTCGATGACTATTCCGGGTTGTTTGCCGAGCAAGGTGACTTTGATATTCCGTCAACGCTAACTGTTGGACTAGCATGGCAGATCGACGACAAACGTGTATTTGTTGTCGATATACAGCAAATCAATTATGAAGATGTCGCTGCGGTATCTAACCCAATCTCACCTCTGACTGATGGTAGTTGTATTGCAGGGGTTGGTGACGGTTGTCTTGGCGCTTCAAATGGTGCGGGCTTTGGTTGGGAAGACATGACTGTGATTAAACTTGGTTATGAATGGAAGGCTGACGATCAATGGACCTGGCGTGTCGGTTACAGTACTGCCGACCAACCAATTCCAGAAGAAGAAGTGGTATTTAATATTCTGGCGCCTGGTGTTATCGAAGAGCACTATACATTCGGTTTTACAAAAATGTTAGATGAGAGCAGCGATTTCAACTTCGCCCTCATGTACGCACCGAATGTATCAGTATCGGATACCAATACTTTCGATCCAACACAGACAGTCGAAATCGACATGGATCAATACGAAATCGCCGCGAGTTATAGCCGGAGCTTCTAGTGGAAATAGCCCTATATAGTCAGTATCTGATCTGGTTTTTCGTCATCGCAGCGATATTCGGTGCTTTGGCGAATAAAACTCATTTCTGTACCATGGGTGCGGTCGCCGATTGGGCGAATTTCAAGGATTTGAATCGCATGCGCTCATGGGTACTGGCTATTGGGCTTACCGTCGTAGGTCTCGGTATACTCGAATATTTTGGGCTGGTGGATATGAGTTTGACCACCAGTAACGAAACCTCGACGCCTCCTTATCGCTTCACTAACTTTGTCTGGTTGCGTCATCTGGTTGGTGGTGCGATGTTTGGAATCGGCATGACGCTTGGAAGTGGCTGCGGAAACAAAACACTGGTTCGAATTGGTGAGGGCAACCTGAAGTCTCTGTTGGTTTTTATCATGATCATGGCGGGTGCATCGCTGATGTTTTTCACCAATTTCGATTACATGGTATTCCTGCAATGGATGAATCCGCTGAGTATCGACTTCGCTACGATGGATGCCAGCGGGCAGGATGTTGCCAGCGTTTTCTTTGCTGTGACTGAAACCGATGAGTCGGCTCTGATTCGACTGTTGGTGGCACTCGGAGTCGGAGGTACCCAACTGATATGGGTGTTCATGTCTTCCGATTTTCGTCAACAACATGCCAAGATTCTCACCGGAATCATAGTTGGCTTGTTAGTGTTATTCGGTTGGTATCTGACTGCTGGTCTTGAAGGTCAGGCATTGATCGAAGAGCTTGATTTTATGGATGAGCCTCCTTATGCATCCGGTGCGCAATCGGTTACATTTATTGGGCCTACAGCGCATCTGGCGCAATATGTATACCGAGGTTTTTCATCAGCCTATTTGTCTTTAGGCGTCATGTTGTTAGCCGGTGTAGTGATGGGTTCATTCCTCTATTCGCTTGTAACCAGACGTATTCGCCTGGAATGGTTCGTCGCCTGGGATGATTTTTTCCGGCACGTTATCGGCGGCCTGTTGATGGGTATGGGCGGTGTACTGGCACTGGGCTGCACGATTGGCCAGGGTATATCAGGGTTTTCCACACTGGCGCTGGGTTCATTTGTATCCGTAGCGGCAATTGTCGTATCGAGCATGATGACAATGAAATACCAGTACTACCGGATGCTACACGATGAAAGCCCGTTAATAGATGTAATAATTACGGTGATGGCGGATATGCGTTTTGTGCCTAATCGGTTCCGGCGGCTCGATGATTTATAAAACCTGAAGCTTCGGTCTGCTCAGAGGTTGGTCGGTAGAAATCTGGCCCCAGATTCGACGAATAAGTCCCAAAGCGCCTGCGATGAAGGTAACAGTCGCTTTTGTTTGTTGCGCACCACGAACCAGTATCGATCTTCGGGTAAGCCATCGATATTTAATGTGGTTAATCGATTGTCCTGAATTTCGGCAGCGACGGTATGGCTCGAAATCAGGGCGATACCGAGCCCTGCGATAACGGCCTGCTTTATGGTTTCATTGCTACCAAATTCGGAAGCTGACTGCGGGTTCATGCCTGCTTCGGCGAGCAACTGGTCGGCCATGCCCCGGGTTCCTGACCCTGGTTCGCGCAGTAAAAAGGTTTCGTCAGCCAGATCTTTGAGCTTTACTTTTTTCTTTCCGGCCAGAGGGTGATCGGGTGCTGAGATAATCACCTGTGGATGCGGGCCGATACACTGGCTCTCAACCTCGAAATTTTTTGGTGGTCGCCCACTGACGACGAAGTCGAGTTCAAGGCTTTCCAGTGAAGCAACAATCGAGTCTCGATTGCCTACCTGCAGGTGGATTTTTACCTTTGGGTAGTCTTTTTTAAAGGCAGCCAGAACCATTGGTACAAAATATTTGGCCGTGCTAACGACACCGATCGAGATATAGCCACCATCAACACCACGCAGGGCATCCAGGGTTTGATCGCATTCCCGCAGCTGGCTTTCTATCCGCATGGCTATGCCAAGTACTTCGTTTCCCGCATGGGTTAACTCAAAGCGTTGGTCGACTCTTTCGTAGAGCGGGACTTCGGCCGACTTTTCAAGTTCGCGCAACTGTAGCGATACCGCCGGTGGGGTCAAGTTCAAATGCCGGGCGGCGGCCGAAATGGTACCATGTTCCGCTATCGCGATTAGCCCACGGAGTTGTCGCAAGGTGATTGCCCGCATTCTGGTCGAAAGTTTTTCTTTCATGTTGGGAAAGATAATTAAACTTTACTTAAAAAGCAATCTAAAACAGCATATAGCTATCGACACCCGTTATTACTAATTGATAAATGGTGGTAGAAATTTTTAACTCCTGGAGGATGCTATGGAAGATAATAGTTCAATTAATGAGAATATAGTCAAAGCTTCTTCCGCGAGTGGAGACCGTACTGCCGAGAAACTGCTGGCTGAAAGCAAATTTGATAGTAATGGGGGGCAAATAAAAGTTCGGCCGACCCCGTTATCAGAAGACGCGATTTATTCGCTGTTTAGCGAAAACAATTTACTTTTAGATCAGGAATAGACCATGTCTGAAAAACATCCAGTTATCTCAATTACAGGATCTTCCGGGGCAGGAACCTCAACTATCAAGCATACTTTTGAATATTTGTTTTTTCGTGAAGGCGTCAACGCCTGCTATATAGAAGGCGACGCTTTTCATCGATATAGTCGTCTGGAAATGAAGGAAGCGATGAAACAGGCGGAGGAAGAGGGAGATCATCATTTCAGCCATTTTGGCCCCAAGGCTAATCTGTTTAAAGAACTTGAAGCGGTGTTTAGCGAATACGGTGAAAACGGTGAGGGCAAAACCCGTCATTATATTCACGATGAAGAGGAAGCCGCTCGATACGATGTGCCACCGGGCGAATTTACAAATTGGAAGCCATTGCCTGATGAAACTGATTTGTTATTTTACGAAGGCTTACATGGTGCCATAAAAACTGACGATGTTAATATCGCTCAACATGCCGACCTGAAAATAGGCGTCGTGCCGGTTACTAACCTCGAATGGATACAGAAAATACACCGAGACAGCTCGGCGCGTGGTTATTCCACTGAGGCAGTTACCGATACCATATTACGTCGTATGCCCGATTATATTAATTACATCTGCCCGCAGTTCACGCATACCGATATTAACTTTCAGCGTGTGCCAACCGTGGATACATCTAATCCCTTTATCGCGCGTTGGGTGCCGACACCGGACGAATCCATGGTAGTCATTCGCTTTGCCAATCCAAGTGGTATTAACTTCCCTTACCTGATATCGATGATTCACGACAGTTATATGTCACGGGCAAACACGATTGTCATCCCCGGTGGAAAAATGGATATCGCGATGCAGCTGATCTTTACTCCGATGGTGATGCGGCTGGTAGAGAATAAACGCAAATTGCGATAAGACCAGAGATTCGATTTCATTATTAAAATTTAACTAGCCCCGGAGAAAACCTCATGGCCAGAATCAGTTTGAGACAATTGCTCGATCATGCCGCCGAATATCAATACGGCGTACCCGCGTTTAACATTAACAACATGGAGCAGGTGCTTGCCATCATGGAAGCCGCGAAAGCTTGCGATGCCCCGGTTATATTACAGGCCAGTCGAGGCGCTCGTTCCTACGCGGGCGATATCATGCTGACGAAAATGGTCGAAGCTGCCGAGCTCATGTATCCGCAGATACCCGTGTGCCTGCATCAGGATCACGGTAACGATCGTTCGACCTGTGTCTCTGCGATGCAAGCAGGATTCACCTCAGTGATGATGGATGGCTCACTGGAGGCCGATGCGTCTACACCGGCCAGTTACGAATACAATTGCGGTATCACCGCCGAAGTGACGGGCATAGCGCATGAGATTGGAGTCTCGGTCGAAGGTGAACTGGGCTGCCTGGGTTCACTGGAAACTGGCGAGGGCGAAAAGGAAGACGGTCACGGTTTTGAGGGTAAATTGAGCATGGAGCAATTATTAACTGACCCGGAACAGGCGGTTGACTTCGTCAGTAAAACCCAGGTCGATGCGCTTGCGATTGCCATGGGTACCTCGCACGGCGCCTATAAATTTAGCCGTAAGCCCGATGGAGACACTTTGGCGATGAACGTAGTTAAAGATATCAATGCCAGATTACCGAATCTTCATCTAGTCATGCACGGTTCATCATCGGTGCCACAGGAACTACAGGAGTTGTTTAACGAATATGGTGGCACCATGCCACAAACCTGGGGCGTACCGATCGAAGAAATTGTCACCGGCATTCAGCACGGTGTGCGTAAGGTCAACATCGACACCGATTGCCGACTGGCGATGACGGGAAAATTTCGTGAAGTGGGACAAAAAGATACCAACCAGTTCGACCCGCGTAAATTTCTGACCCCGGCGATGAAGGCGATGGAAGATTTGTGCAGAGATAGATACGAGCAATTTAATACCGCAGGCAAGGCTTCAAAAATCACCGTCATATCTCTTGAAGACATGGCGGGTAGATATAAGAGCGGTGCCTTAGACCCACAAATAGCGGTGATTAATAAGGCTAGTTAACGTATATTCGATAAGCCCAAGAATTCGCTTGAATTCACCGGTGGGATAGGTATCATTCGCCACTCTTTTCTGGGGGCCGTTAGCTCAGCTGGTAGAGCAGTTGACTTTTAATCAATTGGTCGGGCGTTCGAATCGCCCACGGCCCACCATTTATTCTTCGATAACCCCTTGTAACCCAAGGGGTTTTTTCGTTTTCGGAGCATGGGAGCGATTGATGAATAGTCAATTGGTCGGCGGCATAGCCCGATTCCCAAACAGAGCTTCAATAGAATTGTCGCGGGACTGAAAATTCCCGTGTCGGTGGTTCGATTCCGCCCCTGGGCACCGTTTCCATAGAATTCAATGCGTTATCCCGCGAGTGGTATGGGGATTAGCAGTCTCCGTGTCGGTCTCCAAACTAATACGTTTCTTTAGCGATTATTTGCAAATTTCTTCACAACGTTGCTTCGCATACTCCCAGTCCGAAAATCTCTGACCTTCGGGTGACGGCCTAATAAATGGATCCTCGCCGAAGGAAGTGTATGACAAATACAAATCGCTGGCGGTGGTTCCTTTCTTATGTTGGTGTAAGAGTTCACGATCGACAATTTCCTTACAGACTCTTACCGCCTCCTCGTAAGTTTCATACTCACCGTGTTTGTAGCGTTCGGACTCGTCCTGGTAGTGGAAGTTATCATCAACAAACACCTCAAATCGCGGTGCGGAATTTTCGTTTCCCATTAGTTCCCCTCCCTTGTATGACAACTGTTTTTTTCTCGAACTCCCGATCGAAAGCTGCCTCCAATACCGGCCACTCTCCGCGAAGACCGTGGATAACCTCTTTGGCCCAATCGTAATAATCCTTGCGGCGATCGTGTGACCAATCAAAAGGCGGGCTTTCCGCGATGTCTCGTAAATTGCAGGTCTTGTCAGCCAACTTGACGGCCGTGCCTTGATGGAAAGATACGGGGCATGTTCGACCTGACGTTTCTTGCGTTCGGACTTCGGGAGTGATTTGTCATCGGTTACCTCATCGACTATGCCGCTGATTGACGCGCCAAACTCCTCAATCAGTTCCCTCTGGCTTGTCTCGGTATCTTCTATCGTGTCGTGCAGTAGGGCCGCGCTGAGGATATCAGTATCGGTGATGTCGCCCACATTTATTAAGTGATCGAACAATGCGATCGGGTGGTTGATGTAAGGTGATGCCTCGACGTCCTCGTGTCTTTGATCACGGTGTTTGTGCGCAGCAAACGCCAATGCGCTGGCAAGCACTTTTAAATCAGATTTTTCAGTCATGGTAACTGTCTCCATTCAGGTTTGTTGAACGGGCTGCCACTTCTGCGCTAGCAATACAGTTTTCTGTTTAGATTACGAGGCAGAAATACCACGGCAACCACGGCTTTTTTGATCCAAGCTGGATCGTCTTTTAAAAGTAAAATATTCGGTCTCGGTAGGTAGCCCAGGTAGTGGCGAGAAGCCGGTTGGACTTAAGACTATAGTTCATGAAGAACAGCTAGATTATAGCAAAAATCGGGGCCTAAGTACATCAGTTCCCTGGCCAGGGGCAGGCCCTACTATCGTAAATATGCCGGTGGTTCGACTCCGCCCCCTTTTCACACAAATATGGAATTTGTAGAAAAACAAGATCTAGATGGTGCAAAGCGAAGCTCGATAACATCTAGAGCAAAGGATATCTATTTTGAGAAGTGATTTAAAGGGAGTAATTGAACGGAAAACGAGGGTCAACGGTTTCTGGAGGGGGACACCTATGATCACGTTCAAAAGTGAGGCCGATCTATTACGCCTCAATCCCGCCAACCCTGCCTACCGCATAATCTATTGAATGCAGTCACTGCGACTGAATAACGAATACCGGCTGAGCTCACGGGACCCATTCCTGACGGGTAGCTGTCAATGACCTGTTGTTGTTAGGCCATCTATCGTCCTGTCCACTCAAAGGTTCCAAGCTCTATGTAGCAGCGTTGCCGAGCAGAGGGAAATATGCAAGTTACGTCTAACTTTTGACTTTCATGGGCTGACACACGAACGGCTCGTGGTAATCGTCAGGAAGACATCTATGAAAATGGTACTAGTCGACAGGCAATTCTAACCATACATGACTAGGAGACCTGATAAACATAAGCCAGCCTCGCCCCTTTTAGCTAAAATAGCTGATTATCTCCAAAACAGGTATCATTCATTCCCCCAACGACTTCGTGACCTACCCTGTTGTTCAAATCTGAAAGTAATTAATATGAATCCTCAAGACAAAGATGCAGATCAACAAGAAGCCATACGTACCCTGGCGAAATTAAGCGCGTCAAAGCAAAACTTGACTGGAACCGATTGGGTGGACCCTCAAAAAGAACGTCAAGCACGCGACCGGATTGGCAGTTTTTACGACCCGAACCATGTTGAAGTGGGTGCAAACGACGAAAAGCCCATCTCTAAACGGATGAAAGCAACGGTTTTTTGGATAAGAGCCGGATTGTTAGCCTTCGTTCTCTACTCGTTATACAACACCCTCAGTGCTAGTTGAGCTGGTTTAAACGGGCTCCGAACGGTACTGTCAACTTAAGGTCTAATCGGTCACACTGATGGCATGAATAAAACAAACCCACTGTATCACGGATACCGTTTTCCCTCCAAAATCATCAGCCATACAGTCTGGCTATATCATCGATTCTGTCTCAGCTATCGCGATGCTGAGGATCTTCTGGCTGAGCGTGGAATCGTAGTTTCTTACGAAACTATCCGTAGTTGGTGTAACAAATTCGGCCCAGCGTACGCACGTACAATTAAAAAACGTCGAGGCCCACTTGGCGACACATGGTACATGGATGAGGTTTACATAGTGATGGTGCGAGGTGAGCGACGATACCTGTGGCGCGCCGTAGATCAAGACGGGGATGTTCTCGATATTCTGGTGCAAAAGCGCAAGGACAAGCAGGCTGCAGTGCGCTTCTTCAAGAAACTGATGAAAGGGCAAGGTTGCTCTGCCAGAAAGATCGTCACGGACAAACTCCCCAGTTACGGCGCGGCAAGAAAAGTGGTCATGCCCACTTCAATGCATTGCCATGATCGTTATGCGAATAATCGTGCCGAAGTATCGCACGAGCATACGCGAGCACAGGAGCGTCAGATGCGACGATTCAAATCACCTGGTCAGGCACAACGTTTTCTGTCCGTTCACAGTCAAGTTCACAATCTCTTTCGCGTCGGTCGGCATCTACTTCGCGCTTCAAACTACAGGACGCTGAGAAGTAGATCATTTGAAACATGGCAGCAGGTGACGTGTGTCTGTTAACTGAGAATGTCCCTGTTTGTAGAGATTATTTTGCTTTTTGTTGGTCAACTTGACAGTATCGTTGCCTCTACGGTCTAATTTTCCTACATTAAAACCATGAAAAATTGCGACTTTCAACCCTGGTAAAAAACTGGGTATGCTTTGAGCCGGAGCCAGGGTTGCATCTGCATGAAATTGCATGACCTGGTCTATTGTATCCAGGCGTTTTTCATCGAGGGAAAGAT
>JAUVCH010000102.1 GCA_030595795.1 Gammaproteobacteria bacterium | reverse complement strand
TATACCGCACAGTGGCAGTTAATTCCTTATATTTCAATCATTTAGACTTATTGAGGAGACTCTAGATAAGCATTTGGTTTATAAATAAGTAGATGCAAAAACACGTCAATTTGATGGGATATTCCGTTAATACTCAAAATTATTCCTCTCAAGTTTGAAATTCTAAACGATTCGGTCCAGGAAAGCTGCCTGAGTGGGCAGGTATCGGGGCCAAGCTTGATTGCGGCCCTCGTGATTCACCTTGCTGACTATAAATGCATTTGGCTCAAGGTTAACTGGTGGGATGAATTATAATTTACTTAGCCAGTTTATCTAATAAAAAAACCAGTACCCTGCCAAAATAAACCGCTAATACGTAAAACGTCGTCTCTGTACTGCCCCGCATAATCGCCGACACGGTAGCGGCAAATGAACTGCTAGACATCTTGTCTGCCGGAAGATTGATTAACCAGCTACCCAATGCGGCGAGTAATATTGCATAACCTGCGAAATATCCCAGTACCACTTTGTTTAACAGGTTTATTTTCTGAACAAAGGAAACTGCGAGTTAACCGGTTAGCGTTGAGGCTGATGTGGCTAACAATATCGGGATGAAAACTGCAGTCGGGTCGGCTGATCCCTGTTGCGCCCGATAAAGGAATATCGTGACCGGCAACAGGGCAACCGACGAGGTATTAATTACCAGGAATAGAATTTGCGCATTGCTGGCAGTGTCGGGTTTGTCGTTCAGAGCATGCAGGCAAGTTGTTGGACTTGCAAGTATTTGACGACCACCTAAGTCCGACAGACTCCTGGAGGCATTTAAACGTCACAGTTCAACATTTCCTATGATACTCTTTGCGCCCTAAATCAATGGCGTTTTTCGAGGTTCTTCTCATGCCCACGTATCGATCTAAAACAACCACTGCTGGCCGTAATATGGCCGGTGCGCGTGCGCTCTGGCGTGCGACTGGTATGAAGGATGATGATTTCCAGAAACCAATTATTGCGATTTCAAATTCGTTTACGCAATTTGTACCTGGTCATGTACATTTGAAAGACCTGGGTCAGCTAGTCGCGCGTGAAATAGAAAAAGCCGGTGGCGTCGCCAAAGAGTTCAATACCATTGCAGTGGATGACGGAATCGCCATGGGGCATGACGGTATGCTTTATAGCCTGCCGTCGCGTGACATTATTTCGGATTCCATCGAGTATATGGTGAATGCGCATTGTGCCGATGCACTGGTTTGTATTTCTAACTGCGACAAGATTACACCGGGTATGTTGAATGCGGCGATGCGGTTGAATATTCCCGTTATATTCGTTTCGGGTGGTCCGATGGAAGCCGGTAAGACTCGCCTGTCCGAACATGCTATCGACCTGATCGATGCGATGGTGATCGCGGTTGATGACACTGCATCCGAAGAGAAGGTCATGGAATATGAGCGTAGCGCCTGTCCCACCTGCGGCTCCTGCTCGGGAATGTTTACTGCGAATTCGATGAACTGCTTGACCGAAGCGCTAGGTCTTTCCCTGCCAGGTAATGGCTCATTGCTTGCGACTCATGCCGACCGCGAAGAATTATTCCTCGAAGCCGGCCGCAGAATTGTCGACATCACCAAACGCCATTATGAAGAAGACGACTACTCGTTATTGCCTCGCAGTATTGCGAATTTCGAGGCCTTCGAGAACGCTATGTGTCTCGACATTGCGATGGGTGGCTCGACTAATACGATTTTGCATTTGCTGGCTGCGGCGCAGGAAGCCGAGCTTGAGTTCACCTTGCAGGATATCGATCGACTGTCTCGGAAAGTCGGCCAGTTCTGTAAAGTTGCGCCAAATACGCCAAAGTATCACATGGAAGATGTACACCGTGCCGGTGGCATTATGGCTATTCTGGGCGAACTCGACCGCGCCGGATTGATTCATAATCAATTACCGATGATTCATAGTGCCACGGTATCCGAAGCGTTGGCGAAATACGACATAGCAGTCACCAAAGATGAAGCTGTGTTAAAGATGTATAGCGCAGGCCCGGCCGGTATTTCCTCACAGACTGCCTTTAGTCAGAATACCCGTTGGCCGACACTAGACCTCGATCGCGAAAATGGTTGCGTTCGTTCACTAGAACACGCTTATTCGCAGCAAGGTGGCCTGGCCGTGTTGTTTGGTAACATTGCAATTGATGGTTGTGTGGTTAAAACCTCAGGCGTCGACGAAAGCATTCTGGTGTTCGAAGGCCCGGCACATATTTGTGAAGCGCAGGAAGACGCGGTCAGCGATATTCTCGAAGGTCTGGTCAAAGAGGGCGATGTTGTGATCGTGCGTTACGAAGGTCCAAAAGGCGGGCCCGGTATGCAGGAAATGCTCTACCCAACGTCTTATATCAAATCTAAAGGCCTCGGTAAGGTCTGCGCGCTGTTAACCGATGGCCGATTCTCTGGTGGTACTTCTGGTTTATCTATCGGACATGCTTCGCCGGAGGCGGCAGCTGGCGGCGCGATTGGTCTGGTCGAAGAAGGCGATACGATTAAGATTGATATTCCTAACCGAACCATTAATGTCGACCTGACTGCTGATCAATTAGCCGAGCGTCGGGCGGCGATGGAAGCCAAAGGCGATAAGGCCTGGAAGCCAATAAAAGATCGTCCGAGAAAGGTAACTGCCGCCTTGAAGGCTTACGCCAAGTTGGTGACTAGCGCGGACATGGGAGCTGTGCGTGATTTGAGTTTGCTGGATTAGTTTTTGTCATACCGGCCTACGAGCCGGTATCCATTGTAATGAATGCAAATAAAGACAAACTCGTCCACGCCAAATCCCACCCCGCAGTTCGAATCAATTCCAAGAGATTCGAACAATCACCCTATGCACCAAAATACGCCACCGACGACACTTTGTTCGGCTGTTATTGCAATCGCTTTTATCCAATTTCGTTTGGGAAAAACGTCATCGAGCGATACTGGAAGCTGCGTCGTGAAGTCATGTTATTCGACGTACCAGAAAAGCCGTTAGACATAAAAGGCTCCGATGCCGTTACCTTGCTAAACCGGGTTTTTACGCGCCGTATTGATACACTCAAAGTAGGCCGTGCTAACTACGCCATCGCCTGTACACCGCAAGGTGGCGTGCAAATGGACGGCGTGATGATTCGTCTCGCCGATGATCATTTCTGGTACGTGCAGGCTAATGGTGAATTTGAATCATGGTTGATAGCATTTAGCGATGGACTGGATGTTGTTATTAGCGATCCGAAATCTCGTGTGTTGCAGATTCAGGGGCCTCGTTCGCTTGACGTTTTAAAAGCGTTGGACAAGGAAAAGGATATTGATCAATTTGGTTATTTTCAAGCAGGTCATTTTAATATGGGCGGTCAATCGGTTCTGGTAACACGGACTGGCTGGACAGGCGAGATGGGCTTTGAGGTCTATAGTAATTGTGGCGCCGAAACCGATCATCTGGCGCTCTGGGACACCATCGTTGATGCAGGTAAGGAATTTGGCATGGAGAACGCTGCGCTCGAAGTCATGGGCATTCGGCGCATCGAAGCTGGCATTCTGGATTACAGTACCGATATCGATAAAACCATGACGCCTTTTGATATTGGTCTTGGCAACTTTGTTGATTTCTCGAAAGAAGATTTTGTCGGTAAAAAAGCTCTCGAACAGGCCGACAAAGGGTGTCGTCTATTTGGCTTAACTAGTCAAACTGGTATTCCCAGTGTTGGTTGTCAGGTAATGTTGGACAATAAAGTGGTTGGCGAAATCCGGGTGGGTGACTGGTCTCCCACACTCGAAAAAGGCATAGGTTATATTTTCTTTGTCCAGCCAGCGAAAAGAGGACGAAACTGGATAGGCCAACAACTCACACTGGTCGACAAGGAAAATAACCATCATGATAGTGAAGTTGTCGAATTACCATTCCTCGATGCAGAAAAGAAATTACCGCGTGGTCTGGCATGAACAAGCTCAAAGACCTGCCTTTAACCAGTAATCACTGGGGAACCTATCGAGTAGAAACCGACAACGGTAAAGTCAGTGCATTGCACGGCTTTGAACAGGATAACGATGTATCCCCAATAGGTCAGGGCATCATCGATGTGCTTGATGGGCCATCGAGGATTAAAACGCCGATGGTGCGAAAAAGCTGGCTAGAGTCAGGTCCCGGCGCAGCCACAGATAAACGCGGCGCCGACTCCTTCGTTTCGGTCTCCTGGGAAACGGCTGAAAAGCTGGTGGCCGAAGAGCTCACACGAGTTAAAGACAATTTCGGCAACAATGCCATTTACGGCGGTTGTTACGGCTGGTCCAGTGCCGGTCGCTTCCATCATGCGCAGAGTCAGATCCATCGATTTTTAAACTGCATCGGCGGTTATACCCGGTCAAAAAATACCTATAGCTTTGCTTCTGCCGAAGTCATATTGCCGCACGTCATCGGTAATATGTTTGAGCTACTGATTGATACTACCAGTTGGCCCTCAGTGATCGACAATACCGAACTGCTGGTCGCCTTTGGTGGCATCCCGATCAAGAATGGGCAGATCAATGCGGGTGGTGTTGGTCGCCATGTTCAGCTTGAGCATTTAAAGGCTGCTAGTCAGTCGGGAGTCGAGTTCGTCAACATTAGCCCTATTCGCAGCGATGTCGAAGACTTTACCAGTGCGTTATGGCTACCGATTCGCCCGAGTACCGATGCGGCTTTGATGTTGGCGATTGCGCATACTTTGTTTGATGAAGAGCTTTTTGATACGGATTTCGTGCAGCAGTATTGTGTGGGTTTCGAAGCCTTGCTGTCTTATTTGACAGGGAAAGATGATGGTGTTGTTAAATCAGCTGAATGGGCGGCTGTCATTTGCGCGATTGATGCCGATAGTATTCGAAAGCTGGCACGAGATATGGCTAGTAAGCGAACCATGATATCGGTGAGCTGGTCGCTTAGCCGACAGGATCACGGTGAGCAGGCCTATTGGGCCGGAGTCACCATTGCCGCGATGCTGGGCCAAATTGGCTTGCCCGGTGGCGGTATTACCTTCGGTTTTAGTGCGACTAATAGTATTGGTGATCACCGAACTAAAATTCCCGGTGCCTCTTTACCGCAGGGTAAAAATGCAGTCGAGAACTTTATTCCGGTGGCACGGGTTAGCGATATGTTGCTCAACCCTGGAAAACAGTTCGAATTCGACGGTCAAACCCATACTTACCCCGAGACTCATATTGTTTACTGGGCCGGTGGTAATCCTTTCCATCACCATCAGGATATCAACCGGTTGCTCAAAGCCTGGCAGCAGGTAGACACGGTAATCGTGCATGACTGGTGCTGGAATAGTCTGGCGAAGCACGCCGATATTGTTTTGCCCTGTACGACGACGCTGGAACGAAACGATATCGCGATCTCGCCACGCGACCCCTATATGGTGAATATGGGTAAGGTTCAGGATGCAGTGGGGGAGAGTCGTAATGATTACGATATTTTTAGGGGGATTGCTCGACGAATGGGTGTTGAATCGGCCTTTACCGAGGGCAGGAATGAATCAGATTGGCTAGAGTGGATTTATAAAAAAACCGCTGACAATGCCGAAGCGGTGGGTTTTACACTACCTGGCTACGATGAATTTAAAGACAAAGGCTGGTTCAGGCCAGATCCACCTTCGACGCCCAATATCATGTTGGAAGCTTTTCGTCTTGACCCTGAGGCTAACCTGATCAATACGCCCTCTGGCAAAATCGAACTTTACTCAAAAACCATAGCCGATTTTGATTACGACGATTGCCCGGGTCATCCCTGTTGGCTAGAACCTGCCGAATGGCTAGGTGGGGACACCGCTCAATATCCATTGCATTTAATATCTAATCAACCAGCGACTAAATTGCACTCGCAGCTCGATCACGGCAGCGTCAGCCGCGCCGCTAAAATTAAACAACGCGAACCGATTATGTTGAATCTGTTGGACGCTGAGTCCCGTCAATTAAAATCAGATGACGTGGTTCGAGTGTTTAACAATAGAGGCGCTTGCCTCGCTGCTGTTGTCATCGATGATCAGGTAATGCCGGGTGTCGTACAGATGAGCACCGGTGCCTGGTATGATCCGCTAGAACCGGGGGAAATTGGTAGTCTGTGCAAACATGGTAGCGTCAATGTGCTGACTTTGGACAAAGGTAGTTCTAAGCTGGGGCAGGGGCCGATAGCGCATACTTGTCTGATTGAAGTAGAATTGTATGAAGGCGATTTGCCACCTGTTACCGCGTTTGATCCGCCTGAAATTCTATAAGCGGAATTCATTTTTGTTTGTGTGAGTTGGGGCAGGGTGTTAAATTAAGCGGTAAGTTATTAATACTATGGAAATATAGTCTTTAATAACCAAAAAAATAATAGTCGATAAATAAATCGATGAAGTAGACCGAATCATATGAGGAGATACCAACCAATGAAATTAAAAATCAGTTTAGCTGCCATCAGCCTGTCGTTATTTGCTTTAAGCAGTTATGCCGCCGTACCGGAGTCAAAGGACCCGATCAAACTGGCGATAAACGAATGGACCGGGCAGCACGTTTCCACGCATGTTGCCGGAGAAATTCTAAAGCGCATGGGCTATAACGTCGAATACGTCACCGCCGGTTACTACCCACAGATGCAGGCGCTGGAAGACAATACCGTGTCCGCTACGCTGGAAATCTGGAGTTCAAATATTGGTGAACATTACGATAAGGCTCTGGCTTCGGGCAAGGTCGTAGAAATTGGCGAGCTGGGTCTGACACCGGTCGAAAGCTGGTTCGTCAACGATGCCGCGTTGAAGGCCTGTCCGGGTCTTCCCGACTGGAAAGCGTTAAACGGTTGTGCAGAAGCTTTTGCTAACGCGGAAACCTATCCAAATGGTCGACTAGTCGATTATCCTGCCGATTGGGGTACTACCAATGTCGACCGCATTAAGGGTCTCGGACTGAATTTCACTTCGGTTCCGGCGGGTAGTGAAGGTGCTCTGGTCGCCGAAATGAAAGGCGCAGAGGCACGTAAACAGCCGCTAATGGTGATGTTCTGGACACCACACTGGGCATTCGCCAAGGTCAATTTAACCAACGTCAGCTTGCCACCTTATGAAGCAGGGTGTCAGGAAGATGCTTCTGTCGGTGTAAACCCAAATACCACCTGGGATTGTGACTGGGAACGCGGCTATATCAAGAAAATGGCCTGGAAAGGAATGAAAGACAAGTGGCCAGCTGCTTACAAGCTCTTAAGTAGCTATCAGCTCCGCAATCAGGATCAAATTCCAATGATGAACGCCATCGATCAGGACGGCAAAAAGCTTGAAAAGGTGGTTTCCGAGTGGGTTGATGCTAACGAAGCAATCTGGAAGCCCTGGGTTAAGGCTGCGATGTAAGCTGAGTAGTTTTCGATCCATTATACAGAAACGGCGGTTGATAATTAATCGCCGTTTTTGTTTACACTCCTTATTAATCCTGCGCAGAGAGTATTTCTTAGGTGAAAACAGATAATCCGGTCAAGCTTAGTTGTCGTAATGTCTGGAAGGTTTACGGTGAAAACCCCGATCAATTTTTTCAGAATGGTTCCGGTCAGGTCGATGATCTGGAAAAGGTTGGTCAGCAAATAGCGGATAGCGGCCATATTGGTGCTGCCTGTAACGTTAGTTTCGATGTACACGAAGGTGAAATTTTCATCATCATGGGCTTATCTGGTTCGGGTAAATCAACCATGGTTCGTTGTATCTCGCGACTGGTGGAGCCAACTGCTGGTGAGGTGCTGATGGATGGCGAGGACTTGCTCAAGATTAGTGATAAAGAGTTAATCGAATTCCGCCGTCATAAAATGGGTATGGTATTTCAAAATTTCGGCTTATTGCCGCATTTGACGGTACTCGAAAATATCGCATTCCCATTGAAAATCCAGGGCATTAGTGAAGAAAAGCGTCTGGCCAGAGCACGCGAAGTAATCGACCTGGTTGATCTCACCGGACGTGAGGATAGCTTTCCCCGACAACTTTCTGGCGGTCAGCAACAACGTGTTGGCATAGCCCGAAGTCTGGCTGTCGAACCCGAAATATGGTTTCTCGATGAGCCCTTTAGTGCACTTGATCCGCTGATCAGGCGACAAATGCAGGATGAGTTTATGCGCTTACAGAAGATGCTGCATAAGACTATCGTTTTCATTACCCACGACTTTCTGGAGGCCTTACGACTGGCGGACCGTATCGCGATTATGAAGGACGGCAAGGTAGTACAGATAGGTACGCCAGCTGAGCTGGTTTTGAGTCCAGCCGATGATTACGTGATGGAGTTTACTCAGGACGTGCCGCGTGTTCGAGTGATCACCGCAGGCGAAATAGTAATTAATGGTGGCAGTACCGATGGTTTGCCCAGAGTCAATGCGTCGTCCAACCTCGAACAAATTATGCCGATGTTTGCTAACCACCCTGAAGGTATGGCGGTTGAGCGCGATGGTGAGATTATTGGACTGGTAACCCCACAGGCGGTGGTTAACGCACTGGCTAGCGAGTCGAATTCTAATGGGGCCTAAACTTCACGATCGAGATTTCAGGGGTCTGGCACCCTGGGTTTTGGTGTTGTTGATTACCGCGCTTAGCCTGTTTTTACGCGCCGATTATGTCTGGCTGGTAAATCTTCCGAGCAATTGGCTAATTCCGGTCGCGGATTGGATAAACCTCGGTATGGATTGGTTCGTCGCTACTTTTAAGTGGCTTTTTCGCGCTTTTAACTGGGTGCTGAACTGGCCTCTGGTTTGGACTCAGTCGTTTCTGCAATGGCTACCCTGGCCGGCCACAGTTGCTGCTTTTTGTACCGTGGCTTATGTTGCTTCGGGTTGGCGCCTGTCTTTGTTTACCGCGTTGTCACTCGGTTACATGGTTGTCACCGGACATTGGGCACCGAGTATGAATACGTTGGCTGTGGTATTCATATCCATACCGCTGGCGATTGCCATCGGTTTTGTGCTAGCAATTAGCGCTTATCGTTCAAAACGAGTTAATAGCATTGTTCAGCCAATCCTGGACTTAATGCAGACCGTACCAACTTTCGCCTATCTCATTCCAATATTACTGTTATTCGGATTCGGCCCTGTCGTGGGCGTGGTTGCCAGCGCGATTTATGCCTGCCCACCCATGGTACGAAATATGATCCTCGGGTTGCAAAAGGTGCCGAGTGATGTCATCGAATCCGGATTAATTTCCGGTGCAACCAGTCATCAGTTGTTCTGGTGGGTGCAGGTGCCCAGCGCCTTGAAAAATATTATGATTGGGATCAATCAAACCACCATGGCGGCGCTTAGCATGGTCATCATCGCTGCGATTATTGGTAGCTCAGCAGATATTGGCTGGGAAGTTTTGAGTACCATGCGCAAAGCGCAGTTCGGACAAAGCCTGCTAGCCGGTATTGTTATCGCTTTAATTGCCATGGTGCTAGACCGCATCAGTTGGGGATTTAGTGATCGAACGCGTGCCATCGAACGTAATCACCTGCCAGGCCTTCAGCGCTATCGCCCCTGGTTTGTCGCCCTGGGTCTGATGGTGATTTTCACCCTGTTGGCGATGGCGGTGCCATTTTTACGTATCTATCCGGAAGCCTGGGTGGTGTTTCCGGCAGACCCAATCAATCAGGGTTTGACATATATCACCGCAAACTACGCCCACGTCACAGATGCGTTCAAGAACACGACTTATTTTTACTTCCTGTTACCGTTACGTATTGGGCTAGGTAAAGCCATATCACCATTTTCCTGGGGTTTTGTGCTCACTAGTAGCATGATCTGGGGTTATGCACTGGTTGGAGCGGCGCTTAGCGCTTGGCTTTTCGTTAAACATGGATGGAAAATTTCCATAGCTGCCATCATATTATTAATATTTCTCTACTTCGGCATTACGGCAATGCCATGGATCGGTTTTATTCTGATAACCAGTCTGCTGGCCTGGCAGATTGGTGGCTGGAAGACCGCCAGTCTTTCGGTGTTAGGCTGGTCATTTATGCTTTTCAGCGGAGTCTGGCCACAGGCCATGCTGTCGGTTTATATGTGCCTCGCTGCAGTCATAGTATGCTTATTGTTTGGAGGTGCTTTGGGTATCTGGGCGAGTCAGAACCGGGTGGTATCAAACTTTTTAAGGCCGATAAACGATACGCTGCAGACTATGCCTTTGTTTGTCATTTTGATCCCGTTTTTAATGTTTTTTCAGATCGGTGAATTCACCGCTTTCCTCGCGATTATCGCCTATGCCATCGTACCTACGATTCGATATACCGAGCACGGTCTTCGCCATGTGCCAGAAGAAATTGTCGAGGCCGCGCAATCGATGGGTTGCACCAATCGACAAATTTTATGGGAAGTAAAAATGCCATTGGCTGTGCCAGAAATTATGCTCGGCCTCAATCAAACAGTCATGTTCGCGCTGGCGATGCTGGTAATTTCGGCGTTAGTGGGCACCAAGGGGCTGGGCCAGTCGGTTTATATCGCGCTCGGTAAGGCCGACCCTGGACTGGGTCTGGTAGCCGGCTTTGGCATGGCGTTGATCGCAATCATTGCGGATCGAATCATTCAGGGCTGGAGTTTGAAGCGTAAGGAGAAGCTTGGTATTAGCGGCTAAGGGATTGATTGGTATCTGTTTGATTAGCCTTTATTAATTTCCTAATTGCAGGGACGTGGACTGAGCTGAATTATTCAGGATTCAATTCAGATTGAAAATTGTCGATTATGGTTTTACCGGATTAGTATCACTAGGGAACGCTGACATTGGTAGGAGAGTTGTTAGTAGTGAAAACATTTGGCGGCATATCGCGATATTCGTGCGCGTCTTATAATCATCTTAGCCAATAACTGGCCGCATTTTCTTTCATCGGAAATCGCTCTTATGTGGAATGGATCACGGTTAATTTGAATTGCTACTAATATGCTTAAGCAACTAGCTTAAGTTCATAATTCAAATATGGTTTATTCTGAAGACACCACTACCACTAAAGAACCAATGGATGAGGATGATTCAGTGTCGCTCCTTACTGCCGAGCAGAAAAGGGAATACCGGTATGGCCTTAGAAATACCCTCATTAAGGAACAAAGGAAAAAACCGGGTTCTATTTTTCGGTTTATAAAAGGCCTTTTTTAATAACTCCGGCTTGTCCGATGTGGCTTCGCGTAGACCCTCTAATCCAAATCCTACAAAACAGTTATTTCTAGCCGGCCATTTGCGGTCATTAGGGAGATTGAATAAAAGGTTAATTAGTAATTCGAAGTTGGAGTTATGCGACGCTGCGTATCTCAGCTAATATAGTCTTCGTATATTGATACTTAATCTCTAGATGACAATGAAATCATATAGAAGATAACCTACGTCAGTCTTTATTTTGTAGCTAAAATTTAAATAGATTTTTCATAAAATCCTTTATTAGCTCAGATCGTCTTTTTTTAGTATTCCTCACTGGTACGTCACCAAAATAATCCATACGTTGCTGATGATTCAAGATCAGTGTCTGATCACCGGTAGTATCGGTAATTTCGGTTGTCGTTGTGTCGCCAAAGGTATTCATAGTTATATTATTAGTACATCAGAATGAAGTGTCTATAAATTAGGGTACTATTCGTCGGACTATTTATACCCTCCGTCGGTATAGGGAATATTTAGGGCAATTGTAAAGTTCATAAAAGCGAAAATATGAGATTTAATTAAGCTACTGGTATCAAAAGCGTTTTTGTCACTCGGCAATAAAGATAAAACTACGCCGGTTATGGCGTGCTTCTAATACGAAAATCAGCTTCAAGAGGTGTTCTATCTTTTGACGGTTGCATTCCAAAAGCATTTTTATAAAGGCGTGAGAACTGTGCCGACGAGGTATATCCGCAAGAAGCCGCTATCGTATTAATCTGTAGAGATGTTTGCTTGAGCAGGGCACGTGCCCTTTCCAGCCTCAAATGCGCATAGTAAGCAACAGGTGTAGTACCAAGATATTTATGGAAAACCCTTTCCAGCTGGCGTTGCGAGATACCGGTCTGGATAGCGATGTCTGGAACGGACAGACGGTCAGCACAATTTGCCTCCATGACCTGAATGGCGGCATTCAGGGATGGATCTGTTATGTTCAGACGGTTTCTTAAAGACATCCTTTGTTGGGTATGACCACCGCGGGCACCCGAAAGGATCGCACATTCGGCGACGCCGCCGGAAATTTCAGGGCCATGTTGTTGATGGATTAGATGCAACATCATATCGATTCCAGATGAACCACCGGAACAGGTCCAGCAATTTCCGTCGATTGTGAAAATTTCGTTGGTCAATTTCACCTGCGGGAACTGCTCAGAAAAACTGTCTGCATTCTCCCAATGGATGGTGGCGTGACAATTATTCAGCAACCCGGCTTTGGCTAGAATATAGGAACCGGTATCAATGGATCCCAGGATCACGCCGTGGCGAACCAGTTTGCGTAAGGTGGAGAGAACTTCAGAAGTTGAATACCGCTCGAGATCGAAGCTCGCACAAACGATCAGCATGTCACATTCCATTGCAGCATCCAGTCCCGCATCAGCTATCAGGCCCGTGCCATTGCTGGCATGAACCAACGGACCTTCCGGGGTTATCAGAACCCAGTCATACAAGGCTCTTCCACCTACCCAGTTGGCCTCTCGCAGTGGATCCATGACGCATGACAGCGCAATCATGGAAAATTGCGGCATGACCAGAAAGCCTACGCGATAGGTCTTTTTCGCGGTCTCGCCGTTTTGAGGGTAAACGTTCATTATTACCAAATATATCAAATATGTGGCGAATTACGACAACTAAATTTGTGAGTTAATCACTATACTCGTGGAAATTCGGGAGCGAGCATTGCAATACCCGAGCCAGAGACAGAGAGGCCAAGAAATGTCTGAAGCAACTTCCAGTCAACCATTGAGCGGATACCGCGTTGTTGATTTTGGCCACTATATGGCGGGCCCTGCCGTCGCCATGATGCTTGCAGACCTCGGTGCCGAGGTCATCAGCATTACCCCGCCCGGTGGTCACCGTTGGAAGCACCCGACCAGCACCATTTTGAGTCGGAACAAGACGGTGGTGGAACTTGATTTGAAAGCAACAGAAGGGCTAGTCTCAGCTAAGAATCTTGTCGATAGCTGTGATATTTTGATAGAAAATTTTCGCCCAGGAGTGCTAGACCGACTTGGCCTTGGCGCGGATGCCCTGCGCGCCGAAAACCCAAAACTGATATACCTGTCTCTGCCTGGCTTTGCCTCCACCGACATTGAGCGCCGCGAGATACGGGCTTTTGAAGGAATTGTTTCTGCCGCTTCTGGTCAATTTACCGATATGGGATTGAATCGGGTCTTGATGGGTATCAATCCGAGCTATTCTCCGTTGCCAATGGCATCGGCATACGCCGCTGTGTTGGGTGCCAATGCGGTAGTGCTCTCGCTGTTTCACCGGGAACGCACGGGGCAGGGTGATCATATCGAAGTTCCCCTGGCATCCGCTCTGATGGAGGGATTGGTCTATAACTCACAACGGGTGGAGCGTTACCCGGAACGCTACAAATCTCTTCGCGAGAAAGAGATAGAGCGTCGTCACGCAGCCGGGCTGTCCATGGACATGAGCTTTGAGGACTTGCAAGAATTCTTAGACCCATTCTATCGCAGCTATTCCTGTGCGGATGGCCGATTATTCTATGTGGTCAGCGCGTCCCACACAGATCATGCAAAACGTACACTGAAGGCATTGGGCGTGTGGCAGGAAATTAAAGCCTCCGGCATCCCGGAAGTCGATGACTGGTATCGCCCGATGCACGAGTGGCCCCACGATTGCGCGCTCGGCGCCTACCCGCTTTCTCCTGAATGGGCCGCGCGGGTATCGAAAGCTATGGCGAAAGCCTTTCTTACCAAAACGGCATCGGAGTGGGAGTATCTGTTTGGCGAAAAAAGGGTTCCGGGCCGAGCTCATCGCACGACACAGGAATGGATTCAGAGCGAGCATGCTACAAAATCCGGTCTGATCGTTAGGCGAGATGACCCAGAACTTGGTGATTTATATTCTATGGGCCCGTTGAGTTGGTTGACCGACACCGCAGATTTGGCTACGGAGCAGGAGCCACCACGGTTCTGTGGTATCGATGAAGTCATCTCTGTGAATCCTGTAACGACACCTCAGACCCGAATGGCACTTACTTAAGCCATAAGCAGTTCAAATTACCCTAGAAAAAGACCGACAAGGTGGTTAGGCTTCAAATCGCCAAACCATCCACCGCCACCGTGAGTCGATCTGCCATGAATCCTATCCGTAGCGCTACTT